>CAYFOB010000356.1:0-251 GCA_964344525.1 uncultured Thiomargarita sp. | reverse complement strand
CGGCGCGTGGGTGAATTGTAATACAAACTCGTCGCAGCAGGGTGGACATTTTTTGAACGAGTATTTGTGGATCTGACTCTTTTTGTAATAGAGAAAGTTCGCGCAACGCAATCTGTTTTGGTGCTCTACGTTTTTTAATAAGCCATCGCCGTACCATGAATATCACAAATATTAATACAATAAATAAGGCTAATAGTAACCACCAACCGGGCGCAGGAGGCCACCAGCTCGTAGGTTCGGGTAAATGTATA
>CAYFOB010000355.1:0-4971 GCA_964344525.1 uncultured Thiomargarita sp. | reverse complement strand
ATCTTTCTCGTTTTCTGAAAAAGACTTTTCATTTTTTCCAAAACAGCCTCTCAAGTTTTCCTACACTCGCAAAATTGGAAAGTGTAGAGGTATTAGCAATAATCAACATAAAATCACCTGTCTGCAAGGGCTTGCTCAAGCATATCCATTTCCTGACGTGCTTCAGCTATGGTGTCAGCTCCCAAACGAGGTTGAATTCCCCGTTCTTTTAAAATTTCTTTCATATGATCAAAGCTGACGTTGGCAATGCTGGCGGCTTTGCCAAGTGAAATTTCTTCGGTTTGATATTGATAGATAGCCCAATCAATGCGTAATTGAGGACGTTGTTGCCAAAGAACTCGCATGGCTTCTGTTATAACGCTTTGTTCATTAGGGTACAATCCAGCTTTAACTAAAGCAGGTGGTGTTGCAATCATAGTTTATTGTCCTATCAAGATATTGAATGTGATAAAAACTGTAACAGTGATAAGTCTAAAACCCTCAGCACTTAGCCTTAACCACCAAACTTTCATCACCAACCACCAAAGCCGCCCAATCATGACAAGTCCAAAGTATCCCATTCATTTCAAAGTTGATGATGGTGGATGACGTAACAAAGTTTCCACAATTTCATTAAGCGTGTTATAAGCTGCTAAGGGTTTTATGTCTGTTGAAGGCGGATTTTTGGTATTTTTACCATGCGCTACCCAATCCCTATACGCTAAAACTTGTTTGGCTTGCCCAATTAAAGCGATTTTGCTTTGAAATAAACTGTCTTTGAGAAAGTCTAAAATTTCTACTGGTTTCCAAAATTCAACTTCTTTTTCAAAGTGTTTGTAAATGGAATGTCCTAAAGCCGGTGGCTGATTGTTTAATAGTAATTGACCTCTCATTTGTAAATCATCTCTCAGAAACCGCTCAAACGTTGCCCACATATTGAGTACAAATAAGGTGTCAGATTCTTTGATGCTTTTTTGAATGATCAACTTGGCATCAATAATATTTTGATTTTCAACAACAGTACGTTGAAGCAATCTTTGCCTGGTTGTTGGATTTTGAGTTTGAATTGCTCTTTCCGCAATTCTAAAACTGTCACGAGTGACTTTATAAACCAACAACATTTGTGGCAACGGATTCAAATTCATAATCACTCACCCAAGTAATCAATTCAAGTAACTTGTTGCTGTTCAGAAAATGAGGCTCAATATCCTCGCGTTGCTCTTGCCAATACCAACCATCAGCATCAATTTGAAAATAGGTTTGGGGATCATTTTTTAATATATAGAGAACATATTCTAAGCCAACTCTACCGATGACATCTATTGCGCCTTCTGCCAATAAAACCGAGGCACCAGTCGGCTTAAATTTCGCTAATAGTTCACCTTCTAGGGTTTTAATGGAGAGCTGAGGTGCTTGGTACAGCCCTAAGGCTTCTACCACTTCAATGTTGTTCTCTTCCAAAATTAATGGCTCATCTTGTAACCAATTTTTAATGTTGGTATATAGCTGATTGATGCGGTGTAAATAAATTTGTTTTTTTCTCTCAGTTTTGACAATCATCATAAGATATTCCCCTTTTTTGATACCTTGCCTGAACCTTTAACCACCCAAACTTCTCTCACCTCATCACCAACCACCAAAGCCGCCCAATCCCGACATGTCCACAGTGTCCCATTCACTACCCGACGCTCGCGCAATGGTTGTCCACAATAAGCCGGCAAATCTTTTTTTGTGATATGCTCAAGTTTTTTCAAGACCACCATTTCTACCCAGTCTCTTAATCTTAAAACTTCTGCATTGGGATGCTGGTAGATATGCTCAAATAGGTCATATATTCTTACACGGCTTTTTTGCCATTGATTGAGCGTTTTCTGTTTTCTGGCTTTTGTCTCAAAATTGACAGGTAGCTGCCAAGTGGCTTTGGGTGCGGGGTGTTGCGGTTGTGCTGGCCAAGCCACATTTTCACAGACAATCTGGCGAATTGGCTCAGGTAACTCAATTGCCCGTTGCGCTAAGGTTTGCCAAATTTCATGTGCAGCACTGGTGCGCCCTCTCTGCTCTAAAAGTTGAGCCCTGTTATAAAGGGGTGCCATCAATTTTTGATCCAAATCTTCTAACATTTGGATGACATAAGGCCACATATCTATGTACGGCGATTGTTTGCCTTCTTCATATAAAATCACCGCACGTATGTTTTGAATATCCAAATCATTAGGGGCTAATTTGTATGCTTTTTCTATGGCACCACGCGCCTCATAAATTTCTCCTAGATAAAGCGTTGTGATCGCTAAATTAACTTGAGCTGGCACATAAGTGGGATCCATTTTGATTGCTGATTCAAAAGCCTCCTTGGCTTTTTTTAAAAATTCATTGGCTAATTTTTCGCCTTTGAACACATCAGGTAACTTGTCAGCGCGTGTTGTGACATCTAGCACCGAAGGTAGCCAATAAGTCTCTTTTCCTAATATTTTTCGTGCTTTTTGCAGTTGACAAAGCCCTAAATTGTTATAGGGTTCACGCCCTGGAAAATATTTTATAAACAGCTTAAAAAAATACACGGCATCATCACATCGCCCAAAGTGACTCAGGCGTACTCCAAAATGAAAATAGGGTAAAATTTCCATAAGATATCGCAAATGCGCGAGTAATTGTTCAGCGCGAGGGTGAGTCATCCTGTGACTTTGCCAATAACTAAAAAAATTTTGTTCTCCCAGTAGCTTATTGACAGGATATCCTGCTGTCGCTGCATAAAAAAAGCCGTAATTATCTGCCTTTTTTTCCTTGTCTATCAATTCCCGATGCCAAAAATCATCATTAGCAAGGTGTGCTAATTCATGTCCTAACACAAAGGCTGTTCGAGTATCACCATGAGCGTATGAAACATTTTTATAAAGTAGGTTAATCGCTCTTTTTGAGAGCACAACACTCCCATCTGATAGAGCCATTATCAAGGGATCATCTGGCGTATTAAAGCCTTTAATGACAACTAATTGGGGTATGCGCCTATAATTTTTATCCGCCACAGCGCTGACTTTTTCAAAGACTTGGTGGACTCTGCGAACCATAAAATTGTTAGAATCAGCACGCCCACCATATTTATCAATGTAATATTCTACTTGGTTTTTTTTAGACTCTGCGAAGGTGTTAAATGATAAGATGATTAAAATGAGGAGTAGCCATCGTTTTCGATTGGTCATTGTTTTGTTCCTTTGAAATGAATTTTTTAATCAGGGGCTAAAAACGTCATCATCAGGTTTTGATACTATTTGGGTAGTCCTAAAATGTGGGTGATATTAATATCACAGCTTGATATGGATCAATATCGGCATGCTCATATAAGTTATTTATTAAATACCTCATTAATTGTTTTGCCTGGCGGGATAATACCTTGGTCTCGTAGTTGATGTCCCTCCAACAAAGCCGCTAGTGATTTTTTGTCGCGGAGCAAACGCAAAGTTTCTTCCCAATATTCTTTCTCTATCATAATAACCGCACCAAAATCCGTGACAATCAGCGTCTCATCACTATTTTTGATGGTATTTTCGATTATATTAGGCAAATTAGAAGTGGCTTCTCGCAAACTTAATGTATTCATTATCACCTCGATAAAAAATTTGTCATTTTTAACGGTGAGAGTTTATCACAGCTTATAGTGGGCAAACATTTGATGCTGAGTGTTCACAAAATTTAATCAGGGGCTAAAAACGTCATCACCTGTTCTAAACCAAAACCCAGCTCATCATAAATGTCTGGTTGTTCTGTGGGGGGTAACTTTTCTAAAAACGGTTCAACCCATTTTTCAAGATATACCACACGTTTGGCTTGATTTTCAGTCTCCTGTCGTTTGACAAATTCGGCTTTAAACTGGGCAAAAACCTCCTGTTGCTCCTCCCAAAAAGTGGATGGCATGTCGAGCTGAGACGCTGTCCATAATAAAAATGTCCAATGTCCTAATTTAAAATAAGGTGCCCATTGGGTTTTTAGCCAATTATTTTCAAATTGGGGGGGTAATACAAATTGGCTATTAAAAGCCTTTCTCGCCGAAAACAAGCCAGCAGCATAAGCTTTAGCCGCTTCTGAAGGGGGTGTTTTTTCATCAAATGTCTGAATATTTTCGCCTTCTTCCCAAATAAATTGAAAATTATCCACTTTTGCCATCATTTCATCCGTTTTATGGGCATCAATGGTTTGGAAAGTTTTATCAACAGGCTCAGAAAACCAAACAAAGGAGGCGACAATGCTAACAACTAACACAAAAGCGAATGCTGGTGGAATGAACAATTTAGATGCACTATTGCGTTTAGGTGAGCGCCTTTTTTCTTTTTTAAACCATGATTTTTGATGAGGCTCTAAACGCGCTAAGACATTTTCTAATATCTGTGGATAAGGTATCTCATCGCTTTGTCTCTTTGAATGTGAGCGCAAAGCTGCCCTAAAAATTTGCATTTTTCGTACAACGGTTTCAGGCACGTTATGCACCGGCTTACCTTTGAGCAAATTAATAAAATCTTTATTAGATATGGCATCATCCCAACACTCCTTGATGGGTGGATATTGCATAATTTTTTGTTGACATTCAGAAAGATCAATATTTTCAATGGTTTGATTTTGTGCTAACGATGCAAATGCTTTTAAACAGTTAAGAAATGGTGGTGCCTTATCGTCTTCCAACTGAGCGAAAGCACGTTCTAAGTTTATTTGTAGATCAAAATCATTTTCATCTTGGTTGGACATGATATGGACTCCTTTAGGTACCTACAAGGATTATTTTTTCAAAAAAATGGTATTTGTACGTTTTAGCTCGCCTATAGTATATAGACAAACTTTCTCACCCAAATGTAAGGGCAAAATAAATCCATTTTAATAATAGGCGTGATAAAAAAACTTATTTAGAATAGTTGTAGGTTGGGTTAGATTTTTTTGCTAATAAACGTTAGCCAACCAGCACATAATAATGTTGGGTTACGTTTTTTCGCTGCGCGAAAAAATCTA
>CAYFOB010000354.1:0-4983 GCA_964344525.1 uncultured Thiomargarita sp. | reverse complement strand
CTGATATTTTAATTTCAGCACTACCCACAGAATCGGTGTTAGTCTGTGAACGAGAAAATAATTGTTTTTGATGGTTCTTTTGTCGTTGGAGGTAATATGCCACCAATTTTTTTGGATCATGATCACATTGCATTGAAATAGCATGTCGAGCTTCCCATATTCTATTAAGGACTGGATCATTTTTCATATTGAAGTTTCTCCTATTAATTCAAGAGGTGTTACCAAAGTTGGTACAAATAAACCAAGTAATGTGTTAATGCGCTTGATATGAATCAACTTGCCCTGACATTTGACTAATAACTTACGTCTAAATTTATAAATAGAGTTGTCCCTAAATAATCTGAACTGTGATTTATGTGATTGATATGATTATTATGAGGAGTGTTGATGCTTATTTTTTCATCACCTTTCATCACATAAATCATAAGAATCACAGTTCAAATATTTAAAATACTGAGCTGTCTATTAAATGTATTAAATTTATGAAGATATTAACTAAGTATATCAATTGGCTCAAGTAGCGCATCAGGCACCGCAACGGAGCTGCTCACATTATTCCCTAAAGATTCTGGTAGATATTTTTTGTGGATTTTCCAAGGGCTAAGCTTCAAGTTAGTCACATAACAAAAGAACTCATACTGTGGTAGAGGAAATAATGTTCTAGTTTCGGTTGTTAAATCAACCTCTTTTCTAATGGCTACCAATCGACGTTCGGATTGAAAACCATCACATTTATAGGTAAATTCACAGCTTTCGAATAGCTTGCAAATCACTGAGTCATGCCGTAAAATAGAAAAAGGGCTAGTATTATTATTTTTCAACTGCCATTTTTAGGTTGCATTAAAAACGCATCAATCAGCTTTTAATGTACTGTTAGTTGATGCAGAAGCGCCAGTCAACACCAGCGCTTGCGAACATCTAAAACAGAGAGATGATTGGGATATCTCCTTCAAACTTGTTAGTGCAAATGATTTGCGCTTTTAACAAGATTAACACAACCAAATAAGCTTATTAAATAGGAAACAATAATGAAATTACCAAAATTGTTTGTTGAGATAATTTGCTTGAGCTTAATCAGCTTATATTTCTTAGTGTCCTATATAAATCTTGCCTCAGATCAGAATAATGGCTCCGTAGCCCAATCTGATTTATCAGAAAGAGACTGGTTAAGAATAGAGGTGCAAGGGAAAGAATACAATATACCCGTAAAAGTTAGCCAAGAATACCCTGATTTACTTGAGCTAATTATGGAAACGGAATCAATGGAGGATTCAGAGAGACATTATTGGCTTAATCTCTTAAAAAATATGGATGATTCTAAAATAAAGAGACTTTACGAAATTCTTGATAATGAAAAGAAAAAACTTCAAGCTCTTGAAGAAAAATACAAAACAGAGATTCAAGCAGTCAACGAAAAGCCCCTTCTACCGCTCACAGTAGTCGCTAAAATTCGGCTGGCAGAATTATCTAAAGCATTGCTTTTAAATGAAAAAAATCTTGCGCCCCAAGATCAATCGACACAAATTACTCAAATTAATAACGAGCCAGTGGTATCCCCTTCGCAAGCGGCATCCGTTGTATCAGAAAAAGAATGCTTAAAAATAAAGGAGCAAGGGAAAGAATACCATATACCCGCAAAAGTTATCCAAGAATACCCTGATTTAATTGAGTTAATTATGGAAACTGAATCAATGGAGGATTCGGATAGACATTATTGGCTTAATTTATTAAAAAATATGGATGATTATCAAATCACGTGGCTTTATCAAATTCTTAATGATGAAAGAAAAAACCTTAAACTCCTTGAAGAAAATTATTTTGAAGAGGTTAAAAAACGACTTAAAAATCAATATAATAAAATATCTTCTGATTTGTATATGGACGACATCTCAGTGCCTACTGACAATGCTCTTTCTAAAAAGAAGCAACTAGAATTAGCTGAAATTTATAATCACCTAGTTGTTCAATATTCTCGGCACAAACTATTTGCCCTACCTTTAGCTGAAAAGGTTCTCAAAATACGAACTGAAATCTTAGGTGAAAAACACAAGGATACTCTCACTAGCCTGAGTAATTTAGCGGATATTTATAATAGCTTAAGTCGCTTTATTGACGCCTTGTTTTTATATGAAAAGGCTTATTCTATCAAACAGGAGATATTAGGCGAAAAACATCCCTCTACCCTTCATAGCCTGAATAATTTGACTTCTATTTATGAAAAATTGAAATCTGCACAAGTGACTCAGAACGAAACCGTTGTTTCTCCTTCAGACTCCTTTTCTGCTGTATTTCAAAAAGCAAAGTTGGGAAATGCGGACGCACAATATAGCTTGGCTCAAATGTATTCTAAAGGGCAAGGAGTCGCCAAAAATGACATCGAAGCTATAAAGTGGTTTCGTGAAGCGGCTGATCAAGGACATGTCAATGCTTTAGGAAGTTTGGGATGGCTACTAATCACTCAAGGAAAATTTGATGAGGGGCAAATTTTTACTGAGAAAGCGTATCAAAAAGCCCCACGCTCAATGGCTTGGACCATTAATCTAGGACACACTTATTTGCTAAAAGGTGATCGTCAAACTGCCAGAAAGTACTACCGAAAAACCTTACCATTAATTTCAGACGATGAGAGTTTTGAACAAGGAGCCGTCGCAGATTTTAAGTTATTTATAGAGAAAGGTTGGCAGGTAGAAGCCTGTCAAAGTGAATTCGAATGGATTCGACATGCTTTTAAGCGGCTCAAATTGGCTAAATTTTATAACAAGCAAGCTGTCCAATATTCTCAAGAAAAAAAATTCAAAAAAGCATTGCCTTGGTTTGAAAATTCATTCAAAATTTGGAAAAAAATATTAGGCGAAGAGCATCCTTATGTCCTCAGGAGCCTAAATGATAAAGCAATGGCTTATCAGCACTTAGGTCACTATGCTGAAGCCTTACTTTTATTTGAAAAAGCTTATTCTTTCATGGGGAAGGCTTTTGGCGAAAAACATCCTAATACTCTCTCTAGCATGAATAATTTAGCGCATATTTACATTAATTTAGGCCGCCTGACTGAAGCCTTGCCTTTATTTGAAAAAACTTATTCTCTCAGAAAGGAGGTCTTAGGTGAAAAACACCCTGATACTCTCTCTAGCATGAATAATTTAGCTTATAATTATGATCACTTAGGTCGCTTTGCTGAAGCCTTGCTTTTATATGAAAAAGTTTATTCTTTTGAAAAGGAGGTTTTGGGCGAAAAACATCCCTCGACTCTCAGCAGCCTTACTAATTTAGCTGCTATTTACGTTGATTTAGGCCGCTCTGCTGAAGCCTTGCCTTTATATGAAAAAGTTTATTTTCTTGAAAAGGAGAACTTAGGTGAAAAACACCCCTCTACCCTCATTGACCTGAGTAATTTAGCTACGATTTACTCTTATTTAGGTCGCTCTGCTGAAGCCTTGCCTTTATATGAAAAAGTTTATTTTCTCAGAAAGGAGGTATTGGGCGAAAAGCACCCTGATACTCTCAGCAACATGACTAATTTAGCGAGTATTTACGTTGATTTCGACCGCCTGACTGAAGCCTTGCCTTTATATGAAAAATCTTATTCTCTCAAAAAGGAAGTCTTAGGCGAAAAACACCCTTCTACCCTCAACAGCCTTTATAATTTAGTTGATTTTTACGATAAGTTAGGCGAATACGCTGAAGTCTTTCCTTTATATGAAAAAATTTATTCTCTCAGAAAGGCGCTATTAGGTGAAAAACATCCGGAGACCCTGACTAGCCTTCGCAAATTAGCAAAAATCTCTGCCGAACAAGGCCATTTTCAAAAAGCCATTCAATTTCTTGAAAAAATCATAGAAGGCGTAGAAAGTTTGCGAAGTGGTGACTTATCCGCCGAAAATCGCCAATCCTTATTCAAAAAATGGGTGCATAATTATTTTAATCTTTCCAAGCTATATATTAAACAATCCAGCACCCTCGATGCTTTTCGCCTAGCAGAAATGAGCAAAGCACGCACCCTATTAGAATCTTTAATCGCAAAACTCGTTGCCCAACAAAGCGGACTCACACCTGCCGAGCAACAACAATTACAAAACTACAATGCGCGTCTCGCCTTTTTAAACAACCGTATTGCCAAAGCTTCTAATAATTTAGAAGAAAAAATCACTTTAGAAACCGAAAAAAATCAATTAATCAACACACTCAATGACTTCCACCGTGCGCTAATGGCAAAATACCCCAAATATGCCCAACTCAGCGACGTGCAAATTATCGGTGCCAAAGAGGGTGCCAAATACTTACCAAAGGATGCCGTCTTAATTAATTATCTTGTCCAAAAAAACCAGGTTTTAGTTTTTACCTTACAAGCGGATGGCACACTCACCGCGCATAACTTAGGAAAAATGCCAGACTTTGAAGAAAATATCGAACAATATCGACAATATCTCAAAAAATACCGAGAAGACTTACCCTCTTCTAAAAGTGAAAAGAAAGTCGTTAGGATAAAACGTTTTGGCAAAACGCCACGTCAAAAATTTGAAGCTCTCAGCAAAAAGCTTGCAAAACAGCTATTAGAACCCCTTTATGAAATTATCAAAGATAAACCACGTTGGATAATCTCACCATCAGGCGCATTAGCCTCAATACCCTTTGAAACGCTACGCCTTAACGATCAATTCGTGATTGCCCAACACCAAATCAGTTATGTGCAATCCCTATCCGTCTTGGCACTGTTGCAAAAACGCGACCAAGTTTACAAAAGTCTTAAAAATCGGGGCACTTTATTGGCGATGGGCGCACCGCTTTATGAAAACACCACCATAACGGCGAGCACTCCCACCACAATTGACTACAATATTGCCCGTCAAATGGTCATGCGTGGTGACGATTATGTTCGTGCCTTTGAACAGCTTGGGCAACCCTGGCGAAACTTACCTGGTGCATCTGTCGAGCTTGAACAATTAGAAGCCCTTTTTAAAGACACAAAACCATTAATCTACAAAC
>CAYFOB010000353.1:4053-4991 GCA_964344525.1 uncultured Thiomargarita sp. | reverse complement strand
TTTTCTGAAAAGGTAAAGAGTCTTCTCTCATTTTTTTCCAAAACAGCCTCTAAGAGTAACACACACTCGGCGTTGGAACATGTTTTGGTGCTTTTGAAAATTATTGTCAGTGTATGCAGATCGGTTAAAAATCATGCAAACAGCTATCAGAAAATCCTACGAAAAATACGGTGTCCAAACATTTTACCAAAACTTTGGTAACAGCTACCGTAATCCTCATGAAGCGACTATTTTTAAAGTCATTAAGGCGGTTCATTCAAGGTATCAACCTGATTTTGCCAAAGTGTTAGATTTAGCTTGTGGGAGTGGGGAAGTGACTTTGGCGTTGAAAGCTTTGGGCTATACTGATGTAGATGGGGTTGAGCCTTATACTTTTAATGCCTATTTTGAGCGCACAGGAAAACGGGCAAAATTGTATCACTTTGAAGAAATAGAACAAGGCATTTTATCAGACAAGTTTTATACAACAATTGTTTGCAGTTTTGCCCTACATTTAGCAGCGCCTTCGCGTTTGCCAACGCTATCGTATCAGCTAAGTCGGATTGCGTCGTCGTTGTTAGTGATTACGCCACATAAAAAGCCCTACCTCAAAGAAGAATGGGGATGGACTTTGTTAAATGAGTTGCTGATTGAGCGAGTTCGGGCGAGGTTGTATCACGCCAATCATTAGTTCCATGTAGGGTGTGTTAGTTTAAAATGTTATTAAACGACAGGGATGAGATTTATTAGCTGATGTTACGTATAAGCGGCGCTTTGCACAATTATCCGTTTTTATAACTCATCCCTGTCGTTTAATTCTGAGTTTATGTCGTCAAAACCCGATAAATATCAGCCACCTTCAGCGGTAATTTTTGTACTTGATCTACCACAGTATAATTAACTGGACCATAAAGATGGGGCAAATAATCGGGTCCTTCTTTGTCTAAAGTGATGCAAAA
>CAYFOB010000353.1:0-4043 GCA_964344525.1 uncultured Thiomargarita sp. | reverse complement strand
GGGTGAATGCCTTGGCGCTTGGCTTCTATTAAGGCTTGGCGCGTGTCTTCAATACCATATTGCCCTCGGTAGTAATTGTCAAAATCGTCTGGTTTGCCATCTGACAAGGTAACTAATAAGCGGGTTTTGGCTTCGACTTCGGCGAGTCGTTTGTTGGCATAGCGAATCGCTACCCCCATGCGGGTATAATCTTTAGGCGTGATGGCGTTGATGCGTTGGCGTACGGCGCTGTCATAGTTTTCTTCTAAAGTTTTGATTGGGAAAATTTCACATCGGGTTCGTGTCATGCCAGAAAAGCCATAAATGCCATAACGATCTCCTAATGCTTCTAGTGCTTCACACAGCAAAACGAGTGATTCGCGTTCTGCTTGATTGATCCAGCCTTTGGTGGAGCCGCTCATATCAACCAAAAAAATCACCACAACGTCGCGTTCAACTTTATGAATGCGAGTAAAGACATGTTGGCTCATTTCTAGTCCACCGGCTGCATCTGCTAAGGCAGAGATGACAGCATCAAGATCAACTTCATCTCCATAAAGTTGCCGCCGCAGTCGCTTTTCGCCACTCCGAAAGGTTTCAAAGCTACGTCGTAAATGTTGAATCAGTGGGCGATATTTTTCTAAGGTTTGTTGAATAAAACCATCGTCTAGTGGTGTGATGGTGATTTCTCTTAATGTACACCAATTTTTGTGGTATGTGTTGCGACGATAATTCCATTCGTCATACAAGGCGGTATTTTTTGTGTCAGTATTTTCTTCAACCTTTCCTTGCCGCTGAGTGTCATAAATGCCTTCACCGGCGGCTTCTAACCATTCTGGGGGAATATGCCCTAAATCTTGTGCAATTGAATTTAAGGTTTGTTGCGTTTCTGGTGGGGCAAAGACGGGTTGTTCATTGATGAAGAGCTGTACATTTTGTTGCTCCTCGTTCACTTCTGCGCGAAAACGTGTTTTTGAGTGTTGTAATTGATGTTTTGTACCTTTAGCCAATTCTTTCAATAAATTGATTAAGTGATGCTTTTCGCGTTTTAAACGTTGTTGACGGATTTGTTCGACTCGTTCAGGGTAAATAGTCCCTTGATAACAAAACGCTTGGGGTAAGGGCAAGGCATACACTTTTTCTATTAATGCTAAGCACTCATAAACGGTACATTCTGGTTGTGCTAATTGGGTGGCATAGGTTTGCCATCCTTCGGGTAAATCGCTTTCATTTTGCAATGCCTGCATTTCTCGATGCAATCCTGGCAAATCACGCGATAAGCAGGCATCTAATCGTAAGGTTTCTAAGACATAAAAACAGCGCAACGCTTGATCATGATTGTTAAAGTGGGCTAAATAGTTAGGCAAGTCTAAAGGAAAACTGCCATACCAAGTTTGCGCCCAAAGATGTGCCACAATGGCTTTATAGAGGCGAAAATTCTCTTCTTTATTGTCAAATTCATCAGTGGCATCGGGCAAATATAAGGTTTCGGTATCAGTATAAATTTCTTCGCTGTTGGTTAAAATTAATTGTCTGCCTGATAATCCACTGACAAAGCTGCTGAGTATGCGTTCGACTTCACTAAAAAAAACGCCATAGGTTTGAATACGGTTAAATCGCTCATACGCCTTAAATTCTTTAATGGCTTTAAAAACGGGCGATAGTCCAGAAGTGTCATAAATATCCATGATATGGAAAAGCCAGTTATGGACACCTTTTTCCCCTAAGCACTCTAACGCGGGCACTGCATGTAAAACAAATTGATAAGCCACTTGTTCATGAACCGTCGCCGCCCGCGTGACACAATCAAGAATAAAGTTTTGTTGGGTACGAGTGAGCAGTGCCAATTGTCGTGCCGGTTCATCAAGAGGCTCCATAAATGGCATATCAAAAGTTGGATCTTCTAAACGTGTTTCAAGGGCTTTTTCTAATTCAAAAGCCGTTAAAGGGGTTGTAGACATATTAAAAAATGGATGCAGAAAGTTCATTAATCACCATCACCATTTCAGGATCATCAGTTAACGCTTGTGTAATGGCGTTATGACAAGCATCAATGGGTTGAATGCCTTCAGCAATGAGTTTACCTGTATGAACTAATAAGCGAGTACTAGCGCCTTCTTCTAAGCCATTGCCTTTGAGGTTACGAGTCATTGCCGCAAATTTGACCAACTGTTGCGCAATGTCTTGAGCAATTTTCGCTTCTTTGACAATGATTTGGGCTTCCAACGTGGGTTGGGGATAATCAAATGATAAGGCAACAAAACGTTGACGAGTTGAAGGTTTTAAATCTTTCAACACAGATTGATAACCCGGATTATAGGAAATCACCAAACCAAACTGAGAAACCGCTTCTATAATTTCGCCTAATTTTTCAATTGGCAAGAGACGACGCTCATCAGCGAGAGGATGAATCACAACTGTGGTGTCTTTACGGGCTTCGACAACTTCATCAAGATAACAAATAGCCCCATAACGTACCGCTCGTGTTAAAGGACCATCAACCCAAACCGTTTCACCACCAGTAATGAGGAATCGACCAACTAAATCCGATGCGGTTAAGTCATCATGACAAGACACGGTGATAAGAGGTAACTTTAATCGCCATGCCATATATTCCATGAATCGAGTTTTGCCACAACCGGTGGGTCCTTTAAGCAAAATGGGTAAGCGATTTTTCCAAGCGGATTCAAAAATTGCTATTTCATTATGGCTGGCAGCATAATAAGGTTCTTGTTCAATGTAATATTCTTCAGGTTTTAGTACACGTGCTTTCATATTTACGAC
The DNA here is from genome assembly GCA_964344525.1 of uncultured Thiomargarita sp. Classification (GTDB taxonomy): domain Bacteria; phylum Pseudomonadota; class Gammaproteobacteria; order Beggiatoales; family Beggiatoaceae; genus CAYFOB01. The sequence continues at coordinate 1,280 of CAYFOB010000353.1, read as the reverse complement.
AATTCCTCACTCTTAATAACTGGTGTTACGCATCCTCGTTCACAAGCAGCTTTGCTCCGTGGGAACAAAAGTGCGTAACATATTAAGTACTGAATCATAAGTTTTCAGGTATTTTGGAGCCGCGCTTTGGGCGTCAAAATGAAATTTGTGAACGGGTACTTAAGACTTTATTCTAATTTCCGAGGAATGTACCGCTCCTCCTCAAGATAATAATCATTAAAACCCACAATATCCTTAATTTCTTCAAAACTTAACAAGTTTTTAGGATGTTGACTATCTGCCATGGTTTTTAACGTTTCTTGCATGGTACGTATAGCTGTATTTAATAAAGTGAGTGGATAGGCGGCGATACCATAGCCAATTTCTTGCAAGCGTGTTGGCGATAAAAAAGGTGTTTTACCCCCTTCTAGCATATTAGCCATTTTTATACCTGGCACCTCCTTACAATAAATCCTCATTTCTTCCTCAGATTGTGGCGCTTCTAAAAAATTAATATCAGCCCCAATTTCCATAAAAAGTTGCGCCCGTTCAATGCCTTCCTTTAAACCATGAGTGGCACGGGCATCGGTTCGCGCTAAAATTAAAATATCGGCGCCTTCATTTCGCGCATCAACGGCGGCACGAATACGTGCCAAAGCTTCCTGTCGATCCACCACTTGTTTGCCTTTGGTATGACCACATCGTTTAGGCCAAACTTGATCTTCAATCATCACAGCTGCAAATCCTGCTTGTGCATACCCTTGTACAGTACGCTTAACATTCAAGACATTACCATAACCTGTGTCGCCATCACCCATCACAGGAATAGAAACAGCGGAACAAATGTCGCGTCCTTGACTCACAATTTCACCGTAGGAAATAAGCCCGGTATCAGGTGCGCCCAAGCGTGTGGCAGAAACACAAAAGCCACTCATAAAAGCAGCATCAAAACCAGCCTGTTCTATTAAACGGGCAGACAACGCATCAAAGCAGCCTGGTACCAATAATAGGTTTGGTTTGCTCAAGCGTTTTTTTAATTTAGTAATGGGGGGAGTATTATTCATAAAAAAATCGCAAATCTGTTCCAAACTAAAGTTTGGACTCCTAATCTTTATTGTGCAACAACTCTAATGTTTCCCGATTGCATGAGGTACAACGACTTTATAATAATATTTAATAGAACTACAAGGATTATTATTAACTGATGTTACGCACTCTTATTCCAAAACCACAAATAACTACAAGGATTACTTTTAATACGGGCACCGTCAAAATCACTTCATTAATGGGGGTTATCCTTT
>CAYFOB010000352.1:0-5006 GCA_964344525.1 uncultured Thiomargarita sp. | reverse complement strand
AGCCACAGGCATTCCCAAGCAGGAGCTTGGGAACGAGAGTGCGTAACATCAGTTACTTAGATTTATAAACGAAATTAGCGGCTAAAAAAAAAATGGCAGATTTCATAGAAAACCCAGTTATCAATTCGCCGTTTGAGCAACCCAAGCGGCATTTTAAATTTACCGACACCGGGATAACTAACAAAATCATCAAAAATCGTCGGGAAAGTACCTATTTTATCCCCATTCCTAAGCCTAAAACCAGCAAACAATCAAATTTAGATTTGGATGTACAAAGCAAAGCAACACCAAATCAATTAATTAATGACATTCGTAAACAAGTTGAAAATTGGCGAGCTAAAAATTATCCCTATGTGACACAAATAACTCGACGATTGTTAGAATATTGGCAAAATCCGGAGCGAGAAAGAAAACTTTTTTTCTGTCAGATTGAAGCCTTAGAAACCATTATTTATTTAACCGAAATCGCAAACAGTAAAGATGGGCATAAGGGTAAATCCTTATTAGAAAAATTAGCACTGCTCAATCAACAAGCCACGCCTGAAAACCGTGTCGTCTTAAACCGGTTAGCGTGTAAAATGGCAACGGGCAGCGGAAAGACGGTGGTTATGTCCATGTTAATTGCATGGCAAGTGCTCAATAAAATTGCACACCCCAAAAGCCCTCGGTTTACAAATAATTTCTTAATTGTCGCACCAGGTGTGACTATTCGTGATCGCTTGCGTGTTTTATTGCCCAATGAGCAAGAAAATTATTATAAAAAACTTGATTTGGTGCCTAATTCTTACCTATCCAACTTAGGACGTGCTAAAATTGTTATCATCAATTACCACGCCTTTATGCTCAGAGATCAAATCAGTGCCACTAAACTCACTAAAAATATTTTAGGACAAAATCCGGAATTATTTAAAGAAACGCCTGGGCAAATGGTGCAACGGGTTTGCGGTGAGCTGGGCAAAAATATCATCGTGTTAAATGATGAAGCCCATCATTGTTATCATCGTAAACCAATTGAGGAAAAAGGCAAAAAATTAACCGGAGAGGCTAGAAAAGAGGCAGAGCGCAATGCACAAGAGGCGCGTACTTGGATAACCGGCTTAGAGGCTATTAAAAGCAAATTAGACATAAAAGCCGTTTTTGATTTATCTGCCACGCCGTTTTTTTTAGCTGGCTCAGGTTATGGCACCTTATTTCCTTGGGTCATTTCTGATTTTTCTTTAACGGATGCGATTGAAAGTGGGATCGTTAAAGTGCCTAGAGTGCCAGTTGCCGATAACACTTTAAACGCTCAACCCGTTTATCGTAATCTTTGGACTCATATTGGTAAAGTCTTTAGGGGCATTAAAAAAACTCAAGTTGAGCCAATATTGCCGAAAGAACTTCAGGGCGCTTTGGACACTTTATATAGTAATTATCAACAATCCTATAAAATATGGGAGCAACGGCGCAATGATTATCCTGACATGATGCCGCCCGTGTTTATTGTTGTGTGCAATAATACCCGTACCTCAAAAATTTTATTTGATTATATTGCGGGATATGAAAATGATGTCGCTAAATTAATTCCAGGTGCTTTGCCTATTTTCAGCAATGTTAAAAATGATCAATGGATAAGTCGCCCGAATACGCTTTTAATAGATAGTCAACAATTAGAATCTGGTGATGCTTTGAGTCAGGATTTTAAAGATTTGGTGGCCACTGAAATCGAAGAATTTAAGGCAGGGCGCAATATTGTTGATCTGACTGATGAGGAATTGCTCCGTGAAGTGATGAATACTGTCGGCAAAAAAGGCAAGTTAGGGGAAAATATCAAATGCGTGATATCGGTTTCGATGCTTACAGAGGGCTGGGATGCCAACAGTGTCACTCATATTTTAGGCGTGAGAGCCTTTAGTTCTCAATTGTTATGTGAGCAAGTTGTCGGGCGGGGCTTGCGTCGTGTCAGTTATGAAACTGAACCCCATTCGGTGGAAGTTGAGGGTAAAGTTGTTGAATTTGAGGCATTTCCAGCGGAGTATGCTGAAGTTTACGGGGTTCCTTTTGAATTTATTCCGACTGCTGGTGGCACTGCGAATCCTAAACCTCCTAAGGAAAGCACTCGCGTTTATACTATTGAAGAACGCGCTGACTGTTTAATCACTTTCCCGCGTGTGACTGGTTATCGTTATGAGTTGATAGGAGAAACCCTTGAGTATGAGTTTGATGAAAAGTCTCATTTAAAACTTAATACGAAGGATATTCCTACTTTGACCGAAAACGCGCCGATTGCTGGGCAGTCTATTGTTCACAGATTAGAGGAGTTAAAGCATAAGCGGGTGAGTGAAATCGCTTTTCTTTTAGCTCAGTTGATTTTAGAGAAGTATTTTCAATCTTCTGATAAAGGCATTGAGCATGTTATTGGGCAGGCTGTTGTCCAAAATCATTCAAAATTTTGGCTGTTTTCTCAGCTGTTAAGGATTGTCAGAATTTGGATGAGTCAATATCTAATTTGTCAGGATGATACTTTTCCTCAGTTGTTGTGGTATACGGAATTAAGGCATAGTGCGGCTGATAAGATTGCTCTGCGTTTAAGTACAAAAGAGGGGGGTTCGATTTTAAAAGCAATTTTAGATAGTGCGGCGTATTCAACTGAGGGTTTGGATTATCTAACGAGTAAACCGACTTATGTGACTAATTATAAGTCTCATGTTTCGCATGTTGTTTTAGATAGTTCTTGGGAGCGTAGGCTGGCACAATCTCTTGAGTATATGGATGAGATAAAGGCGTATGTGAAAAATAATAACAGGGATTTTAGGATTCCTTATACTTTTGAGGGTAAGCAGCATTATTATATCCCGGATTTTATCGCGAAAGTGGATGATGGACGTGGGGATTTGTTAAATTTGATTATTGAGGTGTCAGGTGAGAAGCGAGAGGATAAGGTTTCTAAGGTGGAAACGGTGAAAAATCTTTGGGTGCCGGCTGTGAATAATGTTGGAGAGTTTGGACGGTGGGCTGTTTGTGAAGTGACTGATCCGTATGAAGCGAAACAGACGATTAGGGAGTATTTAAGTCAATAGAGTTGTTGCAAAACTACAAGGATTAAAAAAAGGATAAGTCAAAAGCCTGCTTTGATTTGGTTTATCCTTTTTTAAATGTAATCCTTGTAGTGCAGGAAAGCGAAAATTTCCAGACCACTCGACGCGGAGCGTCGTGGCATGCATTCCCAAGCAGAGCTTGGGAACGAGAAAAACAAAAAAAAGGGGAATCTCGTTCCCAAGCTCTGCTTGGGAATGCATGTACCGACGCTCCGCGTCGAGTGGTCTGGAAACTTTCGCTTTCCTGCAGTAGTTATTTTATGGTTTTTGACGAAATATTTATTTTGCAACAACTCTAATATTTATGACAAAAAGAAAAGCCATGAAAGTTGATATTACAGATAATGCCACTCTTGAAGCTTTAAATCCGTCACACATTGAAAAATATTTAATAAGCTTGCAATGGCGGGAAGTTAAACGTATTGAGGGTGAAACTTCTTTGTGGGTAAAATCTGATGGTGACAAATATAGTAGAATACTGTTACCCTTAGATTCTAATTTAGGCGATTTTGCGCTTTGTATGAGTCAGGTTATGAGTCGCTTAGCTCAATTTGAAAACCGTTCTCAATTGGAAATATTAGAAGATTTTGAGACTTTAGCTATTGGGGATGTCATAAGAATTAAAGGGCAAGATATTTTTAATCGCAATACGAGCACATTACCCTTTAATGAAGGAATTCTTTTAATTGAACAGGCAAAAAAATTAATTTTGGCTGGAGCAAGGAGCGTTATAGAAAAAAAACCCTTATTTGCTCATCGTCAACCAAGCGAAGTTTCAACTTATTTGAAAAACATCAGACTTGGGCAAACAGAGCGGGGCAGTTATGTGATGAAATTAATTTCACCACTTTCACCTTTAGAACAATTAACGATACCTAACTGTCCTGAATTACCATTTGAGCGACGTGCTATACAAAGTTTAATGCAAGGATTAAACACTTTGCAACAAGTCGCTTTAGAAACTGAAAAAAAAGGGACTTTTTATTTTGAACGCTTTGAAGAAGTCGTATCCGAGGGCGTGAGTGCCAATTTATGCGAAGCCGTTATTGGAGATAATTCCGCTTATAAACCATTAGCAATCAATGTCTCTTGGTCTTCTCTTTATCCGATAACGAGGTCTATTTGTGATAATGTCTCATTTCAAGTGGATATTATGCCACATATTGCGAAAGCCGCTACTTTATTTCGGGAACGAACGCCAGAAGAAGTCAAGTTAGGAGGCTATGTCATCAAGTTAGAAAGGCGTAAACAGTATGGTTCTGGGATCATTACGGTTTTTGATAAAAACAATTCAAAGGTAAAAATAGAATTGAATGCAAGCGATTATGAAATGGCGGTTCAAGCCCATAAAAATGGTGATAAAATTTCATGTCAAGGAGAATTAATTAAAGAAGGTCATTCTTATCGACTTTCTAATCCGATCAACTTTCTTGTTTCAAAAGGAGTAACCAATGGCTTTTAGTGATTTTAAATCGCTGGCACAAACTCAAGAAGAATACAATATCAAGTATTCTGAAGAGGAGTTTATTGAACCTATTGATTTAAAAGCTTCCGATTTTTTCATTGAGGAATTTGAGTTTACTAAAAAAAATCTGGATATATTGACATCCGAATATTCAAGATGTGAAAGTATTATTTATCCAATTTTAAGAGAGGTTTATAAAACTTTTGTTGATAAATATAGTCTTTGGAGCCACAAATCTATCAGATATGATACCAAACTGACTGGCACCCCTGATTATATATTCTCAACAAAATCAGAATTAGGCAAAACAGTCCTTGGTTTGCCAATAGTATTGATTATTGAAGCTAAGCAAAATGACTTTAATGAAGGTTGGGGACAATGTCTTGCTGAATTAGTCGCCTCGCAAAAACTCAGTAAAAATGAAAATTCGAAGGTTTATGGAATCGTAACAGATGGAGAAGTCT
>CAYFOB010000351.1:0-5010 GCA_964344525.1 uncultured Thiomargarita sp. | reverse complement strand
AAAAGGGACGGGAAAACACCGCTCGTAACTTATTAGCGCTTGGCACTTTATCGCTGGAAGAAATAGCCAGTGCAACAAATTTAACTGTGGAACGAATTAAAGCGCTTGGACCCACCGATCAAAAGTCCGTTTAGGGTGCCGTTTGAAATTTTGTAGCTAAAAAAGGATAAATCTTGTTCAGTAACAAGAAAGGCCACCTACACGCTTCAAGTGGGGTGGCATAGAACTTTTACAGGCTGTATTGCTAAGCGCCTCTTTTTGAAATATTTTTCTAAACAAAACTCATATTTTAATGACAATCGTACCAGCAATCAGCGTCTGGATTATTGGAAAATGAATAGGGCATCAAGTAAACCGACAATACCCCCAATTATTGGAATATTGGTTATTTATCATGATTGTTAAGCTTTGGGCTCCAAAATGTAAAACTTATGGTTCAGTACTTACTTACATATTCATCTTCAACCTGTGTAAGTGGCCATGCTGAGATTAACGCCTTAACTAAGGTAGCTAAAGGAATCGCAAAAAATACCCCCCAAAATCCCCACAATCCACCAAATACCAAGACAGCCACAATAATGGCGACGGGATGTATTTTAACGGCTTCCGAAAATAACAAAGGAACTAAAGCATTACCATCAAGGGCTTGAATAACAAAATAAGAACCAGCTACCCAAAGAAAATTTGAATCAATTCCCCATTGAAAATAAGCCACAATCAGCACAGGAAATGTAACAACTACCGCACCAACATAAGGAATAATTACTGAGAGCCCAACCAGTACTGCCAATAACGAAGCGTACCTCAATTCAAAATAGGCAAAAGGAAAATAGGTAAATGTGCCAACTAAAAAAATTTCATACACTTTACCGCGTATATAATTCCCCATTTGACCATCCATTTCTGTCCAAATCCGCTTGGCAGCTGTACGTTCTTTGGGCAAAAAACCCACAAGCCAACTCAAGATTTTCTCTTTATCCACCAGAAAAAACATGACCAATAAGGGCACCAAAATTGAATACACAACTAAAGTCATAACTGCAGGAATAGAAGCCAATGAATAAGACAGGAGATTTTGACCTATTTGATCGACTTGTGAGCGTATTGACTCAATGATACCTTTCACTTGATCTTCAGAAATCATCGGATATTTCTCAGGTAACGCTTTTAACAATTCGTGTCCTTTTACAACCATAGAAGGTAATTCTTTAATCAATTGTGTTAATTGGTACGAAATTAAAGGCAGCACAACCACAATAATAAAGACTAATAAAGTGATAAAGGTTAAATAGACAAGAAAAACCGCAAGAAAACGTGGGAGACGCCAACGCTGCAGGCTTATAATCAAACCCTCTAGCAAATAAGCAATAACCATACTCACCAAAACAGGTGCCAACATTTGGCTCATCGTCATCAAAATGGTGAAGCTTCCCAGTAACAAAATAGCCAGTAACACCGCCTGCGGATCAGAAAAATAGCGGTGATACCATTTTTTTATGAGTCTTATCATGTTGTTTTCTCATGTATGTATTTTTCATAATGTTTCAAAAACACCGTTTCTAGCTCATCAATCACTTCGACTTTATTGCGTCCCTGTAAAATATGTTCAGTCATCAAATGAGAAGTTTCATTTAGCATGATTGCTTTATCAAGCATGGGGTAGCTTTGTGCAAGCCGTTTGATAGCGGCAATGACTGATTCATTAGGAGGGCGTGGCAAGCGCTGGGGCTGAGCAGGGGGCGGTTCAATAAGACGAGATTGTAAAAACTCAGCAAATGCTAACAAAGTTTGCTGTTGCTCAGAGGGTAATTGGTTAAAAATACGTTGTAGGCGTTGCTGTTTTGAAGTTATCATGTCACTCAAATTTTTAATAGGACACTCCAAGTATGAAAGGAGTCTAAAATTGTTTTGATGGGTAGGAGTCCAAACTTTGGTAAGGTTGTTCCAAGATAAATCTAGGACTCCTACCCCTCAAAACGGCATTGTATCAATTAATCATCATTAATATCACAATGGCTGTGCGAAAATTTTAATAATTCTTCTATCGCCCGCAAACGGAATTTTTGTTTTTTATAAACAAAGGAAAGTGGACGGTCCAGCGGAGGATCAAGATTGATTGCTTTGAGCAACCCTAATTGTAAATCTTTCTGGATTGCGGCACGAGACATAATCGATACGCCCATTTGAGCAGCCACAGCGCCTTTAACCGCTTCAGGACTGCCCAATTCCATCACAATATTCAAATCGTCCCTTGACAGGTCCGCCTGACTCAAATACTCAGTAATCACGCCACGGGTACCCGAACCCTCCTCGCGGGAAATGTAGGGATAAGCCACTAAATCATGCACTGTTACTTCATCCCGTTTTGCCAATGGATGTTCTGGCGGTACGATGGCTACCAATTGATCAATACGACATAATTCCACCGCTAATCCTTTATTGTTCACGGGGGCTTCTACCACACCCAGGTCAATATCATTATTTTCCACCATTGACACAATGCCTTCACTGTTAGAGACTGTCAAACGAATATGCACACCCGGATATTTGCTTTTAAAATCGCCTAACAAAATGGGTAACAAATATTCAGCAATTGTGGTGCTGGCACCAATCATTAATACGCCGCTAAAATCCCCTGTTATTTCTTTAACAGCATTTTCCATTTCGGCATATTCTTTAAAAATCCTTTCTGCATATTCATAAACTCGCTCCCCCACTTCAGTTAACGCAATACGATTGTGAGTGCGATCAAACAAGCGGGTGTTAAAATACTCTTCCAATTGACGGATTTGAAAAGTCACCGCTGGTTGCGTCATATGCAAGGCATCAGCTGCCTTGGTAAAACTCAATAAGCGGGCAACAGTGTGAAAAACCTGCAAACGTCGGTCAGCCATTATTATCTTCTCCTAAGGGAACGCTACATAAATAAAAATAAATCATAACACATATAACGAATCCTTGATGTCAAAATTCCTGACAATTGCTCCATTTGCGCCTTTATCTGTATCAGGATTGTGTCCCAATGGGCAATCACAACTTTTACGCCGTGGTCCAAAGCACGCCGTTGCGCGGCAGAGTGATTGGGGGACATAAAAAGCGCCTAATCCCAACAAGCATCCTCTCCCAACCTCAAATGCAATCAACAATCAAAGTATCCGTTAATCTAATACCACTTAAGAAAAATGCAATATACAAAATTATATCATTACTTATTTTCTTAACAGATTTTAAGGATTTTTTGTCAATAATGTCTATATAATCAATCTCCACCACAGGTTGCGTTGCTTCTATGATTTTTGTCATTGCATTTAACACAATTTGGGAATCAGATTCACCTGCCTTAACCAGCTTTTCACCGCGTTTCAGGGCACCGTAAACGTTGAGAGCAGATTGACGTTGTTCGCCAGAAAGCAAAACGTTTCTTGAACTAAATGCTAAACCGTCCGCCTCTCGAAGTGTTGGTACACCGACCACTTTGATCTCATGAAAATAGTCTGTAGCCATTTTCATGATTATTGCCAATTGTTGAATATCTTTTTCACCAAAATAAGCGTGATTGGGCTGTAATATTTTGAATAATCTATAAACAACTGTCGCAGAACCGTCAAAAAACCAAGGATGCATTTTTCCATCTAAGCAACAAACCAAACTTGAGGGCACTCTGATGACATTGTCAATCCCATAGCTATCCTCAATCACAAAACGTTCATTATCACGTTGCTGCGCATCATCCGCTTGAAATTGAAAAAAATCATCTATTTGTTTGACTTGTTGATACATTTCTTCAACATTGGGATGAAAAATCATATCAACATGCGTTTTTTTTGCAATTAACTTGTCTTGCTCAAAATCGCTGGGATATGCGAGAAATTGTTTTTTCCGAAATTGCATTGGATTCAAAAAAATGCTAATCACGGTGACCTCATTTTCTTCATGCGCCCGTTGCATGAGCAATTGGTGTCCTTTATGTAACCCTCCCAAGGTTGGCACAAAACCTATTGTTTGCCCGGTTGCCTTAATATCAGCTACATAAGCGTTGGCTTGAGATACAGATTCTATAATTTTCATAGGTTGCTATAGATTTCTTCTATTTGACAATCGACTCTATAAAGAAGCTTATCATAAGGCATTATCAACTCCTTTTGTTCGCCAAGTTGATGTAAAGAAATCGCTTCATGATTTGCTATAATATAAGCTTTATTGGCAATATCTGCGCCTAAAATCACATTTCCTACATTCAATAAAGTGGAATGATGATCATGTCCAAACATGACACCTTGTATTTGGAATGAATTTAACCAATCATTCAGTGCTTCGTCCTTAGGTTTCAAAATAAATGGCACATTTCTGTGTGTTAAAATTTTAAAAAGTGTTTCTTTTAACACTTCCTCACAATCTGATGCACCTAAGGTGCTTAGCTGATTTTTTATTTCATTTTCATGTTGAGTAATTTCTTGGGAAATTTCTGGATTATTGGACAAAAAATCACACTCAGATATTGTGACAAATTGGTAAGCCCAATGGCGTATCCAAAAAAAATCAAACATATCTGCAAAAATTTGATGAAATGCTGCCGATTCGAATTCGCCAAAGTGTTTAAATTGATGTTGTAATCTGCCAAACCCTGCTTGCTTAGCCAACATCGTTTTTTTTGTTAAATCGTTAGGTATGCCTGCATGCACGTGTAACCAATATTTGTCATCAATATAAAACATTTTTGAATTAACAAATACCCATTCTGCTATTTCGTAGATTTGTTTGATTTTTTGATCTTTGAAATCAGGTGATTCTATCAATTCAATTTGTTTTTCCTCGCTAAATAGGCCAAATTCTTCAAAAAATTTATAACCGCCATTAGGCATCCAATCATCTAATGCTGAGACATCTCTTAACATCAAACAATTAAGCATCAAAAGTTCATGATTTCCTAAGAGATAAATGAAATTTTTGCCTAACACTCGATGTTCAAGTTAGTTAATTAGAATATTATGATATTTTAATAAAAATATT
>CAYFOB010000350.1:4729-5014 GCA_964344525.1 uncultured Thiomargarita sp. | reverse complement strand
GTGCTTCGCCCCGCTTTGCGACTATGGTTTGTGAACAAGAATCAGTTAATAAAGGATAAGTCAAAATATAATCAGAACTAGGGTTTATCCCTTCTTAAAGTAATCCTCCAATAAAACATTGGTCTTCTTCTGACCATTCTACTATTTTCAAATAGCGTTGGCTTTCTTTCATTTTTGGGACTCCTTAATTTTTTTTTTGACATCATGTTCTTGATAGGGTTTAGCATCATCGCCAATTTTGGTATAACGGAAAGCGATTATATTTAAAAAAGGATAAGTCTTGCG
>CAYFOB010000350.1:0-4719 GCA_964344525.1 uncultured Thiomargarita sp. | reverse complement strand
CGAAGAGCTGGGGTTTATCCCTTCTTAAATATAATCGCTTTCCGTTATTCACGGTTTAAGAAATAGATTGCGTAACATCAGTTAATTAACAATTTTTGTTCACTGATACGTTCCAATACATTGTAGCATCCTGTTGTTTGCGAAGCGAACCAATATCTACCTTCACTTTCAGATATTTAGCCAACACGTTTTTCTTCACAATTAGCTTTGATAATTTTTTTTATCCATTTTTTTTTATACAACAAAAAATAAAATTGTACAAACTTCGAGACTAAAAATTCCCAAAATAGCACAAGGTACTTTGCTCACCAATTGATTTTGTAAGAAAACCCCATAAATAATCGACAGGGATGAGTTATAAAAAAGGATAAATCAAAACGGTTTTTATCCCTCATCCCTGTAGTTTATTTATGGGGTCAAGAGGTTTTTAATGATGCGCTTAACAACACATGAAAAAAATGTTATTGTACAAACCATTCAAGCCAAGTTTGGTAGTGATGCTAAAATCTGGTTGTTTGGCTCCAGAGCAGATGATAGTCAACGGGGGGGCGATATTGATTTGTATGTGGAAACGGCGAAACCATTTCCCCAAGCTTGGCAAACCAAAATAACGGTGGTTGCCACGCTGCAAATTCAACTAGGTGATCAAAAAATTGATTTAATCGTACATTGTCCAAACGACAAAGAATACCCAATCAATAAGATTGCTAAACAAACTGGGGTGTTGTTATGACAACCTTTGATCAAAATTATTTGACTCAATTTGTGCATAATTTAAGATTGTGTGAAAAAGCGGCAGACAATCTTGAATTTACCTTAGCGGGTTTGCAAGCCATTTTTCCTTTGGATGATGAACGGTTAGCAAATTTAAGTCGTGAAACGGTGGAAAAACTTGATGCAATGTCGTCACGCTTTAGCCGCTTGCAAGATTTGCTTGGGGATCGTCTGTTTAGGTCATTGTTATTGTTAGAATCCGAACCGCGTCAACGATTTTTAGATGTGCTAAATTTAATGGAAAATCGCGGGATTATTGAGTCTACACAAAAATGGATTGAATTACGCAATATGCGTAATGAGGCTTCGCATGGTTATATTGATGAAATTGCACAATTAGCAAATGTATTGACGAGCCTTTTTGAGCAGGCACCGGCGTTGATTGAGACAAGTGAGCGGGTTAAGAAATATGCGACTTCAGTTTTGCAACTTTCTTTAACTTGATTTATTGGTACACTCATTAATACTCATCGTTTTCGCACATGCAAGTCGGAAGAAGCGGCCGCGAAGGAAACCCATGCCCTTCGCGGCCGCTTCTTACGCACTCGCATACCTGAAAATTCATGGTTCAGTACTTATTCCCAAGCAACGCTTTGCTAACGGTACGATAAAGATGTACAAAAACGGAATAGACAACTATCTACAAAGCTTATTGGCAGAATTATGTCATCTACCAACTGAAACAGAGTGGTTAGAATTTAAGCAAAAATATCAAAATTATGACGAACTTGGCGAATATATTGCAGCCCTGGCAAATAGCGCCGCTTTGTGTGGCAAAACTTATGCCTATTTTGTTTGGGGTGTCCACGATCAAACCCATGAAATTGTTGGAACAAACTTTAAATATCGTCAGATTAAACAAGGTAATGAGGAACTGGAAAATTGGTTATTACGTTTGCTAGCTCCTAAAATAGAATTTCGTTTTTTTGAACTGGATATAGAGGGTCAATTTGTGGTTATTTTGGAAATTAATCGTGCTAACCACGAACCCGTCAAATTTAAAGGGGTTGCTTATATTCGTATTGGGAGCTATAAAAAACGACTCAAGGATTATCCTGAAAAAGAACGTGAATTGTGGCGTTTATTTGATAAAACCCCTTTTGAACATCAAATTGCATTTGAGAACATAAACGCTGATCAAGTATTAAATTGTTTGGATTATCCCGCTTATTTTGATTTAACGGCTCAAAATTTGCCCAGTAATAAAAACGGTATTTTGCAACACTTACAAGCCGAAAAAATGATTGGAAAAAATCAAGCAGGGCGATGGGATATTTACAATTTAGGGGCTATCTTATTTGCCAAAGATTTAACCTTTTTTCCAGAACTTCGGCATAAAGCCATCAGAATTATCCAATATGTCAATAGTAGCCGCACTGAAACGTTGCGAGAACGAGAAGAAAAGGGAGGTTATGCGATTAGCTTTTTTTATGCTGTCGATTTGATCAATATTTTATTACCCACACGGGAAATAATCACACCAAAGGGACAACGTAAAGATATGCCACTGTATCCCCCAACGGCTATCCGAGAATTGTTGGCGAATATGCTGATTCATCAGGACTTTAATATCAAAGGAACATCACCAATGGTAGAAATTTTTGATAATCGTATAGAAATGACTAATACAGGTCAACCACTCGTTGATCCCCCCCGTTTTTTAGATACGCCACCCCGCTCACGTAATGAAGCATTAGCGGCTTTTTTGCGGCGTATTGAAGTGTGTGAGGAGCGTGGTAGTGGCATTGATAAAATCATACAAGCGATTGAGACACATCATTACCCATTACCTGCGCCACAATTTGAAGTGCTCGAAAAACATACCCGCGTCACATTGTCAGCCACCAAAACTTTTGCTGAAATAAACCGAGCAGATCGCGTGATGAGTTGTTATTTTCACGCCTGTTTAAAATATATCAACAAAAGCTTTATGACAAGAAGTTCTTTGCGCCAGCGTTTGCATTGTAGCGATAATGCTGCTAAACAAGTCATTGCACAAACTTGTGAAAAGGAGTTGCTTCGTTTATCAAATCCTGAAGCTAAACGAAATTTTCAATATGTGCCTTATTGGGCATAGATGAGGAGTTTTTATGTGTAACAACAATGTCCATGCTGACAACAACGATGATGTTCCCAATAACGCTCAGGATGCCAAAACGCTAGCTGAGTCTCTTCATAATTAGCTTTGATAATTTTTTTTATCCATTTTTTTTTTATACAACAAAAAATAAAATTGTACAAACTTCGAGACTAAAAATCGCAAAGCGTTGCTTTGCACTCCAATTGAATTTTTTGGAGTGCAAAGCAACGCTTTGCGACTTGTGAACGAGGATGCATAACACCAGTCAATAAATCTTGGACTCCTACCAAGCGCTAAAAGGAAAAATAAAATGAAAGTTCAACTACTTTTCTGTCATATTTACCTCATTTTCGCTTTGGTGGGGTGTCCAGGGGGGGCAAATGATAACGCTGAATCCAACTTTTTGAAAGGGAGGGCGGCTGATGAACAAGGCGATTATGCGACAGCTTTACAATGGTATCGCAAAGCGGCGGAACAAGGATTTGCTCAAGCGCAATACAATTTAGGCGTAATGTACCACAATGGCAAAGGGATGAGTCCGAATTCTCAAGAAGCTGTCAAATGGTATCAAAAAGCGGCAGCGCAAGAATTTGCTCAAGCACAATATAACTTAGGCGTGATCTATCACAATGGCGAAGGGGTGACTCAAAACTCTCAAGAAGCCGTCAAATGGTATCAAAAAGCGGCAGAATTGGGATATGCAAAAGCACAAAACAACTTAGGTGCGATGTACAAAAATGCTGAAGGAGTGACTCAAAATTTTCAAGAAGCGGTCAAGTGGTTTCAAAAAGCGGCAGAGCAAGGATATAGCCAAGCGCAATACAACTTAGGCGTAATGTACGACAATGGTTATGGGGTGACTCAAAATTATCAGGAAGCCATAAAGTGGTTTCAAAAAGCGGCGGAGCAGGGATATGCCCAAGCGCAATACAACTTAGGCGTAGCGTACAGCAATGGCAAAAGAGTGACTCAAAGCGCCCAAGAAGCCATCAAATGGTATCAGAAAGCGGCAGCGCAGGGATATGTCCAAGCGCAATACAACTTAGGCGTGATTTATGACAATGGCAAAGGGGTGACTCAAAATTATCAAGAAGCCATCAAATGGTATCAAAAAGCGGCGACGCAGGGATATGCAAAAGCGCAATACAATTTAGGCATGATATATAAAAATGGTAAAGGGGTGACTCCAAACTTTCAAGAAGCCATCAAGTGGTATCAAAAAGCGGCGGAGCAGGGATATGCCAAAGCGCAATATAACTTAGGCGTGATGTACAGCAATGGCGAAGGAGTCATTCAGAACTCTCAAAAAGCCATCAGCTGGATTCAAAAAGCGGCAGGGCTGGGATATAGTCAAGCGCAATACAACTTAGGCAGAATGTACCACAATGGTTATGGAGTGACTCAAAACTCTGAAGAAGCCGTCAAATGGTTTCAAAAAGCGGCGGAACAGGGAGATGTCAAAGCGCAATACAAGTTAGGCATGATGTACCACGATGGTGAAGGGGTCACTCAAAATTATCAAAAAGCGATCAAGTGGTATCAAAAAGTGGCGGAGCAAGGATATGCTGACGCGCAATACAACTTGGGCATGATGTACTTAAAAGGCGAAGGGATGACTCCAAATTATCAAGAAGCCATCAAATGGATTCAAAAAGCGGCGAAGCAGGGATATGGTGACGCGCAAAAAGCCTTGGAAGTGTTGGGTCATAAGTAGGCTTTGCTAACAGGTACGATCACACCAAAGGGACAACGTAAAGATATCCAATGCGCTATTTTTTGTTTGAAAAAATGGTGAGCGCTAAAAGCGCTTAAAAAAATACAAATACCATTTTTTCAAAAAATGGTATTTGTTTGAGCTCTAAAAG
>CAYFOB010000349.1:3351-5030 GCA_964344525.1 uncultured Thiomargarita sp. | reverse complement strand
AAAGGAGGAAAAAATCCGCATTAGCTCTCTCATAATAATCATATCAATCACATAAATCACAGTTCAAATATTTCTCAAGTTAATAACTGATAACTGATAACACGTTTGGTGTATATTAAGCATTGCACCATTTTTGTATTTTATATAAAATGCAAAATGGCAAATCTCCGCCCTCTTGCACTAGTGCCAACTTTTAACTGTGAACAAATAAAAAAAAACAAATTGATAACTATGCCCCTAAACACAATTCTAATTGTTGACGACAAACCAGCGAATTTACAATTCCTAAATAAAACGCTGATTGAACAAAATTATCGCGTACACTCTGCCATCAATGGAACCATGGGCTTAAAACTCGCCAATAAAAAACAACCCGACTTGATTTTGCTTGACATCAAAATGCCTGATATGAGTGGCTATGAAGTGTGTAAGCAATTAAAAAATAAAGAAAACACCAAAAATATCCCCGTCATTTTTATCAGTGCCTTAAATGAGATCTTTGATAAAACCAAAGCGTTTAATTCTGGCGGAGTTGATTACATTACCAAACCGTTTCAAATAGACGATGTTTTGGCTCGCGTAAAAATCCACTTGAATCTGTGGAACACACAAAAGCAACTCGAAAAACAAAATATCACGTTGCAAAATACGCTTTCAGATTTGAAAGCCACGCAATCGCAGCTCATTCAATCTGAAAAATTAGCGGCTTTAGGACAATTGGTTGCCGGCATCGCCCACGAAATCAACACACCGCTTGGCGCGATTCGTGCATCAAACGATAACCTGCTAAACTCATACAACAAAGCCATGGTTACGTTACCCCAACTGTCGCAATCCATCCACGAGGATGCAAATCAAAAACAATTATTTATGGCACTATTGGAAAAATCCAATGAAAAATCAAGCGATTTAAATTCTAAAGACAAGAGAATGCTCAAATCAAAGTTTTCTCAAAGGTTGGAAGACGAAAATATTGACGAGGCTTTTTCATTGGCTGAATCCTTAATTTACATGAAAGTACATGACCATTTTGAAAATTTGTTACCCTTATTAAAATGCAAAAATGCGTTTTCTATTGTCAAATATGCTCGCAATTTTGCCTCGGTGCAAAAAAACGGAAATACAATTAATTTAGCAATTGACAAAGTCTCAAAAATCGTCTTTGCGCTTAAAAAAGTTGCCCATCATGACACTTCTGGTGAAAAAAAGGAACTGAATATTATCGACAGTATTGATACCATCCTAACACTTTACGATAACCAAATAAAACGTGGCGTTCAGGTTATTAAAAAATATCAACAACTCCCCCTGATTTGGTGTTATGCTGAAGAGATTCAACAAGTTTGGACAAATATTATCCACAACGCGCTTCAAGCCATGGAATTGAAAGGAACCCTAACCATTGAAGCGACTCACAGAGACAACCAAATCATGATCCGTTTTACAGATACTGGCTGTGGCATTCCTGAGGACATCCAAAACCGCATTTTTGAACCCTTTTTTACCACAAAAGAACGAGGAGAAGGCAGTGGTATTGGATTAGATATTGTCAAAAAAATAATAAACAAACATCAAGGCAAAATTGAAATGGAAAGTCAAGTCGGCAAAGGAACAACTTTCAAGGTATTTTTAACATGCTAAACAAAAAGCTACCGAAAAAAGCCATTTTATGTGTCGAT
>CAYFOB010000349.1:0-3341 GCA_964344525.1 uncultured Thiomargarita sp. | reverse complement strand
AAACGATTGTTTTAGAAAGTCTCGTTGAACAACTTGAAAAACAATTCGGTAATGAATACCTATACGAAACCGCCGAAACGGCAAAAGAAGGATTTGAAGTCATTGACGAATTGACAAATCAACAAATCAACATCCTCATTCTCGTTTCCGATTGGCTGATGCCAGGCATGAAAGGAGATGAATTTTTAAGCAAAGTGCATGAAAAATTTCCTGGCATTGTCAAAATCATGCTGACCGGACATGCCAGCGAAGAAGCCATCAATTTGGCCAAAAAATCGGCCAAAATTCATGCTTGCCTATTTAAACCTTGGTCAGAAGAAGAACTCGTGCAAACCATTAAAACAGGATTGGAAAAATTATGAAACCTCCCGTGATTTTATGTGTTGATGATGAAAACGCCATTTTAGACGGATTGACAGAACAACTACAGCAACGACTTGGCACCGACTATCTCATTGAAGGCTGTGAAAGCGGTGAAGACGCACTCACTCTTCTTGATGAATTGGGAATAGAAAATGTGGAAGTGCCTGTTGCCATTGTCGATTACCTGATGCCTGGTATGAAAGGGGATGAATTGATGAAGCAAATTCAATTAAAATCCCCAACGACTTTAACCATTCTATTATCAGGTCATGCTGGTCAAGAAGAAATCGGAAAAAGCATCAACACAGGTAATTTGTATCGCTATCTGGCTAAACCTTGGAATAAAGAAGATTTATTCCTAATAATCAATGACGCCATTAATGTTTTCAATAAGCAAAAAATCATGCAACAGCATGAAGAAGAAATCAAAAAACTGAATGCTTCATTGAAGGAAAAAGTTGATGCCCAAACAAAAAAACTGGCAGACCAAAATAAAGAACTTCTTTATGAAATTGCTCAACGCAAACGCACAGAAAAAGAACTACAACAAGCCAAAAACGCCGCAGAAAATGCTAGCCTCGCCAAAAATGTCTTTTTGGCAAATATGAGCCATGAGCTTCGTACCCCTTTAAATGCAATTTTGGGCTATGCCGAAATTTTGGAGCGCCAAAAAAATATCACAGAAAAACAAAAGGATGAACTCAGAATTATCTTCCAAAGTGGACAACACCTGTTGACGCTGATTAATGATATTTTAGACATTTCCAAAATTGAGGCTGGCAAATTGGAAATTTATCCCACCTCCATCGCTTTTTCAAATTTTATAGAAGCCGTTGTCGGGATTATCCGTGGAAGAGCGGCAAGTAAAGAGATCCTCTTTAATTTTGAAGCGGATAAAAAATTACCGGTCGCAATCATGGCAGATGAAAAACGTTTACGACAGGTGCTGTTGAATTTGCTAGGCAATGCGATTAAATTCACAGATGTTGGAACGGTGACATTGCGCTTAAGTGTGCGAAAATTTCTGGAAAAAGAGGGTAAAAAAATGGTGACCCTCCGCTTTGAAGTTCAAGACACAGGAACAGGCATGACACCAAAGCAACTGGAAAAAATTTTCATCCCCTTTGAGCAAGTGGGCGAAGAGCGCCGCCGTACTCAAGGCACAGGCTTAGGGTTATCAATTACCCAGCAACTGGTTAAATTAATGCAAAGTGAAATTAAGGTGACAAGCGAACTTCACTTCGGCAGCCGATTTTGGTTTGATCTAACTGTGCCCAGTTTACTCACGGCTCATGAAGAAAAAACGTATCAAGAAATTATTGGCTATCAAGGTCAACGTATCAAAGTGTTAGTGGTGGATGACAAACAAAATAATCGTCTCCTCTTACTGAATTTATTACAACCGCTGGGGTTAACTGTTACCTTAGCCCAAAATGGACAAGAAAGTGTCACAAAAGCTGATGAAATCAAACCTGATTTGATTTTAATGGATTTATTCATGCCAGAGATGAACGGAGTTGAAGCAATGCGGCACATACGGCAAATACCTGCATTAAAAAAAAATTCCCATCATTGCCATCACCGCTAACCTGTTTGAAATGGACAAAACCAAAAATGAGAACAACAGCTTTGACGCTTTTTTACCCAAACCAATAGACACAAAAAAACTGTTTACCCTCATAGAAAAATTGGTACCCTCTCTGACCTGGATATTAGCCCCTCAAGCAAAAAAAGAAAAGAAGCTTTTTCTACCATTTGTTCCACCTCCCATGAAATACCTCAAAAAATTGCATCAATCTGCCATGTATGGCAACATAAAAGAAATCAGAACCTGGACGGCAGAAATCGAATCACTCCATAAAAAATATTCTCCCTTTGTTCATCGGCTGAAAGAACTGAGCAAAGTTTATGAAGTCCGGCAAATCGCAAACCTGACCAAAAAAATGATGGAAAAGAAACAATGAAAACCTCTTTTGAAGAACAAACCCTTTTAATTATAGATGACGATGCCGCCATTCTGGGTATGATAGAAAATTACTTGGGAAATGACGGTTTTAATATCTTGGTTGCACGCAATGGTCAAGATGGACTTACCATCGCCTCTTCAGTTCAACCGGATCTCATTTTATTAGATATTATGATGTCGCCAGGCTTAAATGGCTTTGAAACCTGTCAAAATCTGAAAAAAAAGGACGAAACCAAAGATATTCCAGTCTTCTTTATGAGCACTTTAACTGATCTCGACAATAAACTCAAGGGCTTTGAATTGGGAGGTGTTGATTATATCACAAAACCGCTTCAAAAGAAAGAAGTTTTAGCCCGTATTCAAACACATTTAAGTTTGCGAAACGCACAAAAACGTCTTCAACATCAAAATCACCAACTCCAACAGGAAATCATCAAACGCCAGCAAGCTGAAGAAACCATAAAAAATCTCGTCATTGGTGTTTCAGCACAAATTGGAGAACATTTTTTTGACTCTATGGTGAAACAATTAGCCAAAACACTTGAAGCGGATTATACTTTGATTGGAGAACTCATTGAAGGAAAAAATCACTCTATCAAAACACTCGCGTTTTGTGTTAATGGTGAAATAGCAGAAAATTTTGAATATGCAGTAGGCTGCGACAATGCGACTGAAGTGGGTATTTGCCAAAATTTTCCACCGGATAGCTTGCTACAAGAAATGAAGATCCAAGACTATGTCAGTGTCCCTTTATTTGATTCACAACATCAAGCACTTGGGGCTATGGCGGCTTTGTTTAAAACACAGCTCAAAAATCATAAATTTGCACAATCCATTCTTCAAATCTTTGCAGTGCGAACCGCAGTCGAAATAGAACGTACACGAGCAGAACAAAAATTACGTCAGCTATCTCGTGCTGTTGAACAAAGCTATAATACCATTTTTATTACCGACTTAAATGGCACCATTGAATTTATTAATCCAGCCTTTACCCGCGCGACTGGGTATACAG
>CAYFOB010000348.1:0-5034 GCA_964344525.1 uncultured Thiomargarita sp. | reverse complement strand
GCCGTAGGGAAATTTCATGAGGTTTCCTTATTTGAATTGTCAACTACAATCACTCAAGCTAAAAATATTTAGGTAAACCCGCTTGCTTTAATACACCATTAGCTGTATGACGAGATTTAATTTTGCTATCTACTGGAAAACGGATACCAGTTTGAGGGCTATACCATATTTCATGATCACCTTTACCTTGACGCTCAAAATAACAACCAGATTTTCGCAGTAATTGTTTTAATATAGGCGTATAATTTGTCATTTACAAAATCTGGCAATTTGTTATTTCAGTTCTTTCACTTAAAAGATGAAAAGGAATTTCTGTTTGTTGAAACAGATTATTCATTCCATTTATTTCCAATAATTCAGGAATCAATATTTTCAATTTTTCTATCAATTTTTCTGACGTTTCACTTTCAGTTATCAGCCCAGGCACATCATCGCTAGTAGCAACCCATACACCAGCTTCGTTATCCCAAATTGCCTTGACACGAATCGTTTTTGGAACCATTACATCTCCTCATCATATAAATTTTCTATCTTTTGGAGTCCAAGGTTGACTTGGACTCCTATCGAAACCCATCAATAATCTTCCTGTTTAAAATCATCAACAGCAACCACTTTGTCAATAAGCCGTAAGGCAACCACATATTTTTCTCGCTCTTCTTGGGTGAGCACATTTTCTTTCACTAATCTATCAAGCCATTGTTGTTCATCTTCTAACAGTGATTTTCTGTTGCCTGATTTTTTGAGTCTCTTATCTATTTCATCTACAAATGGCATTTGTTGATAAGCATCTAGCAAGGAATGTATTGCCTCATCTTTGCCCTCTGGGACATAACACCATGTTGTCAGTCTTTGTTTGCTTTCAGAATCTGCCAATAATAGTCTTGCTACCTTATTTGTCAAAGAATGGGAAGGGAGTGCCGGTTTTGAAAACATCGGCAAAAAAGCAAATTTCATAATGGCCCCTAAACCCATAAATGGCATATTTTCGGTGACATTGATCAGTGCTCTGTAGCTTTGATAAAGCATCGTTTGGCAAACCCAGTCTACCAAAATGCGATCTTCCTTAGGTTCTCCTTCTTCACGGTATTTTCTTAATACTGCTGAACTGACACATAATCCTATCCAAGCATCAGCAAATTGCCCTGTGAGCATTTCTTTGCGTTTCAGTGCGCCACCAAGAAAGAGTAAGGCAAAATCGGCATAAACTGCAAATGAGGCACTTAAGGTATTTATTGTGCGAATATATTTTTTGATGCTACCTTTTGGTTGCGCTGATAACCAACCACCCATAAAGCTATATAAAAACGCTCTGGCTTTGTTGGCGATAACATGTCCGATATGGGCAAACAAAAAGGTATCAAATTTGTCAACATCATTTTGTTGCAAAGCGTGCATTTCACCTTGCACATGAGGATGACAACGAATCGCGCCTTGTCCAAATATCATCAAGGTTCTGGTTAAGATATTCGCGCCTTCAACTGTAATTGAAATGGGTATGCTTTTGAAATTCTCCGCCAAATAGTTATTTGGACCAAGACTAATGGCGCTTCCTGCATGAATATCCATATTGGCAGTCATGACATCACGCGCAGTCTCAGTATTAAAATATTTGACCATGGCTGAGAGTACTGCAGGTTTTTCGCCAGCTTCTAAGGAGGAGGTGATCAGTTTGCAGCATGCATCCATGGCATAAGCCATTCCCCCAATTTTCGCCAATTTTTCAGCGATGCCTTCAAAATAACCAATTGACAAATTAAATTGTTTACGCACTCGTGCATAAGCAGAGGCTGTTAACACTGAAAATTGTCCAGAAGCATTACCTAAAGCAGGTAATGAAATGCCGCGTCCAACCGCCAATGATTCCATCAACATTTTCCACCCTTTGCCGATTTGTTCCGCGCCACCAATAATTTGGTCAAGCGGAATAAATACGTCTTTACCATAAGTTGGACCATTGAGAAAGGGCGTATCCAGTGGATTGTGTCTGTTACCCAGCTCAACGCCTGGTAAATCCGTTGGTATCAAAGCACAAGTAAGCCCTAAATCTTCCTTATCACCCAACAAATGATCAGGATCAAAGGCACGAAAGGCCAGCCCGACAAGGGTTGCCACCGGGGCTAAGGTGATATAACGCTTATCCCAATTCAGTTTGAGTCCTAATACCTCCTTATCTTTATATAAGCCCTTGCACACCACGCCAGTATCAGGAATTGCTGTGGCATCAGAACCCGCAGCTGGGGATGTTAGGGCAAAACAAGGTATTTCTTCAGCCGTTGCCAAACGTGGCAAATAATAGTTTTTTTGTGCCTCGGTGCCATAATGTTTTATCAATTTGCCAGCACCGAGAGAATTTGGCACCATGACTGTAACGGCAGCAGTCGCACTCCGAGTACATATTCTGGTGACAATCGCAGCATGGGCTTGTTCAGAAAAACCGAGCCCCCCATATTCACGGGGAATAACCATGCCAAAAAATTTATTTCGCTTGATATAATCCCAAGTTTCTGGATTTAAGTCTTTGTCCTTGTGGGTAATTTGCCAATCATTGATCATGGCACATAAGGTATTGGTTTCATTGTCCAAAAATGATTGTTCTGTTGCGTTTAATGTTGAGGGTGGGGCATTGAACAAGACTGACCAATCAGGTTTTCCACGAAACAGTTCGGCTTCCCACCAGACGGTACCCGATTCGATAGCCTCCCGTTCTGTGTCACTCATGGGAGGTAGATGACTTTTTAGCTGCTTGAGCGCAGGAGAAGAAATTAAACGTTTACGAATGCCTGGTATTAACAATACCAACGACACCGGCACATACAAGGCAAATACGACGATAGTGGTTGTCTCACTAAACCAACCCGCAAGCGCATGCCCCACAAATAGTAAACCAAGTCCGATGATCCAGACTAGCAGATTCAATGATAGCCTTGCTAACAATAGCACTATCACAAAAAGAGCAAAAATATGTATTAGAATGTTCATTTTGACGGCTCCTCTTTTGTATTATTAACCGTAATAACTTCAAAACATTCATCAGCACTATTACAAACAATATTGTCCTTGGTATCCCAAGGTAAATCGCGATAAGCACCTGTTGTGCGCAAGTGCAAAAAATTAGCAAATTTAAATTTTCCAAATTGAAACGTTTTTTCTGGAAAGTCAATAAAAGGATATTTTATAATGTCAAAATAGGGGGAATAGTCAAAATCTTTTGGTACAAAAATTCTAGGGTTTCTTTTTTTTAAACGTATTGCGCCAGTATGGCTCACTTTAACAATGGGCAAAATGGGAAATTTGACTTCCATAAACGCTTCAGCAATCGCCGTTGAACAAATCGCTCGTGTTGTTTTGCCGGTTCGATAGGAAAACAATGATGAGTGCCAACGCTTGGGTAAAAGTCCATAAGGAAATAAAAATCGACCTAAATCAACAATTTGGCGCACATCATATTCACGCCCCAGTTGCTCCAAGCTATGTTTAACGACTATATTAGCATCATCAACAGTTAAGCCCCTTGGACGACAAACCCTGATATTATCGTTTGCATATCTAGTCAGAGGGCTTAAAACCATCCCTTCTCCTAGTTGAGTTTCAACGATATATTTTTCATTTTGATCCTTCACCCCATGTTTTATCAAAATTTTGCATAAATTATCATCTTTTAGTGTTGATAAAGAACCCACATAAAGTGCTGCATGACTCCATTGGCTTTGGGTAATCAATCTTATTACTTGACTTATTCTAGATCGACCCTCAACCAATATAACATCTGCCAATTTCATTTCATTAGCAAGCGCATCGAAATTACTAATGGGAATATCAGGCGCAGGTTCTTCTTTCATTAACCATTTACTGATTTTATTTTCGATGTGTGAAATAAAATTGGTTAACATAGAGATAAAATCCTTAATGAAAAAATATTTATTTTTTTATAATATCATTTTTCCTCCTTTTACCTTAATAATAGTACAATTTAGAATATGCTCAAGTAAATTTAATATAATTTATTGATTTTTGTAAATATCAAGCGGATTTGATTTATATCAATTTTAGTATATAACGATATACTAATATAGTTATTATAGTAGAGGTTTGTGGTTGTGAATTATAATATTTTTATATTGTTAATAAATTAAGTTATTAACTCTTTCCGTTATTAGGGCATATCATCAATTAATATCTTGATAAAAGAACATTTTTATGATATTTTTGATAATTTCCTTATTCAATATACTGTTTACCCATTTGTTGACCAGTCTAGATTTATCTATAACATTTCTATCTTATAAGTACCTGTTCATGAATTTTACCGCATTTTGGAGTCGCCCAGCCGCGCTTTGGACTCCAAAATACCTGAAAATTCATGGTTCAGTACTTATAACTGATGTTACGCACTCTTGTTCTTGTTCCCACCGGGGGTCAACGCGCCAGGCTGTTCCTCTCACAAGGTTAAATATACTTCCGCGTGCGCCTGACACTGGACAGTGGGTTCTAGGAATTTGTTGGACTTGATCACTCTTTAAACCACATCAATAGTTCATCAACTGATTGAATTATTTTTCCTCCAATTGCTTTTGTTGAATTTATTAAGCCATTGATGGCGGTTTGAGTAATGCTATCTTCACATTTTCCTTGTTTTTCTATCCAATGAACAGTATTTCCAACAATGACAATACTTCCCGAAACGATAATTGATGTGACAGGCACTAGCAAAGCACTTAAAGCTAGAGTGAGTAAACACTCAGGAGAGCTACAATGTACACTTCCCATTATTCCATCCACCACTGTTGTGCCTTCATCTGAAAGTTCAAGTTCTAGCTTTTTTGTCACTAATTGACATTTGGGTTTGTTTTCTAGCACAATCACAGGCATAAAACAGCTAGCAAGTAAGATAGAAAAAAGTGCCAATAAACAAATCCCAAGAAGTGGCGATGCGAAGTTTGAATACATTTGGTAGATTGAGAAATGGGGTTGTTCACTATTAAACTTGTCCCTAAATAATTTGAACTGTGATTTATGTGATTGATCTGATTATTA
>CAYFOB010000347.1:504-5043 GCA_964344525.1 uncultured Thiomargarita sp. | reverse complement strand
AGCAACGCTTTGCGACTATGGTTTGTGAACAAGAGTGCGTAACATCAGTTAATAACAGTAAACAAAATCATGAGATGATATTGGATTCAATTCATGCAACATCTTGACATCCTTATTTATGCGGGCTGGATTATTCCCGTAGAACCAGAAAATGTCGTGTATGAGCAGCATGCCCTAGCAATACAAGATGGAAAAATAGTTGCCATTTTACCAAGTAATGAGGCTGCTAAACAGTTTTCGGCACGTATTACCTATCGCCTAGCAACGCATATCTTGATCCCGGGCCTGATTAACACGCATACCCATGCAGCAATGAATTTATTGCGCGGAATTGCTGACGATATGCCCTTAAAAGAGTGGCTAGAAGATCGCATTTGGCCTGCCGAACAGACTCATGTCAATGAAGAGTTTGTCTCCGATGGTACCAAATTGGCAGTTGCCGAGATGCTACGCGGTGGGGTCACCTGTTTTAATGATATGTACTTTTTCCCCGATGTGGTTGGCGAAGTTGTTGATCAAGTCGGCATACGTGCGACGCTTGGACTGATTTTAATCGATTTTCCTACAGCTTGGGCTAATAATGCTGAGGAATACCTGAAAAAAGGTAGAAAAGTGTATGAAACTTTTCAAGGACACCCGCGGATTCAAACGGCTTTGGCTGCCCATGCGCCTTATTCCGTCTCAGATACATCACTCGGCTTGGCTCAAGCGATGGCCGCTGAGTTTGGAATACCGATTCATATGCATGTTCATGAAACGGCTAAAGAAGTTGAAGAAGCCATTGAAAAATCTGGAGAGCGCCCCTTAGCGCGTTTAGAAAAATTAGGGTTACTCTCACCGCACTTTATGGCTGTACACATGACACAATTAAAAAATGAGGAAATTAATGTGTTAGCCAATCATGGAGTGCATGTGATTCATTGTCCTGAATCGAATCTCAAATTGGCCAGCGGCGTTTGTCCCATTTCAAAATTGCTACAAGCAGGCGTGAACGTGGCATTGGGCACCGATGGCGCTGCCAGTAATGATGATTTAGATATGTTGGGAGAAATGCGTACGGCAGCGTTGTTAGCCAAAGTTTTTAACAAAGATGCCAGCACTGTCCCAGCCGCACAAGCACTTCGCATGGCGACTTTGCTTTAGGTATAGATCATCTAACAGGCTCGCTTGTGCCCGGCAAATCGGCTGATATTGTCGCCATTGATATGAGCGATATTGAAACACAACCGCTTTATAACCCATTGTCTCAACTTGTTTATGCGGTAGGGCGAGATAAAGTCACCGACGTTTGGATCGCTGGTAAACATCTACTTAAATCACGTACCCTGACAACGTTGGATATATATGATCTCAAAGCCAAAACGCATTTGTGGCGAGACAAAATACTTGAGACTTTTGACTCAAAAAGTTGATGATTAGGGGAAAGGCGTTTTGTCCATTTCCCCTTCCACGAGTCCCATATCGATGCAAACTACTTATCAATCCTGGGGAAATTTCCCCAAAGTATCACAACACACTTACCCAATACGATGGCGAAAAAAGCCATTACCAAAGATAACAGATAGCGTTCTACCGTTCGGTTTCGGACGCAGTTATGGAGATGTTTGTTTAAATGACAGGGGTGTGCTATTAACAACACGTACCCTGAATCGCTTTATTGATTTTGATGTTGATAATGGCGTGTTACGCTGTGAAGCCGGTGTGAGTTTAGCAGAAATATTAGCGCTGTGTGTGCCACAAGGCTGGTTTTTGCCTGTTACACCGGGCACTCAGTTTGTGACCATAGGGGGGGCGATTGCCAATGATGTACATGGCAAAAACCATCATTGTGCTGGCACATTTGGGCGACACGTGTCGCAATTTGAATTATTACGCTCTGATGGTGAACGCCTACTCTGCTCCCCAACAAGCAATGAACAATATTATGCGGCGACAATTGGGGGCTTGGGGCTCACCGGCTTGATCACTTGGGCTGAAATTAAGCTCAAACGCATTTATCACCGTGCTATGCATTGCGATAGCATACAATTCAACGACTTAGAAGAATTTTTTGAATTGTCCATCCAATCTGATCAATATCATGACTACACGGTGGCATGGATAGATTGTAATCAAACTGTCCCAGGGCGTGGCATTTTTTTTCGTGGTAATCATATTGGTGAAGGCGAGATACCCGAAAAATGGTCTTTGCCTTTCCTCAAACGCCTGCCACCTGTCTTACGCACCATGCCAATTAACTTGCCCAGTTTTGTGCTCAATTCTTGGAGCGTCTCAGCATTTAATTGGTTATATTACAACCAGCAGCGACGTGTGAGCAAATTGGTCGATTATGAGCCGTTTTTTTATCCCCTTGACGCGATTTTTCAGTGGAAACGGCTTTATGGTAAAAACGGCTTTTTACAATATCAATTTGTGGTACCAGATGAAGATCACCGCATTATCAAAGAAATTTTGCAAACCATTGCCGCCTCTAGACTGGGTTCGTTTTTAGCGGTGCTAAAAACGTTCGGTGAATTAGCCTCACCGGGGATATTGTCATTTCCCCGCCCAGGCGTGACTTTAGCCCTTGATTTTCCCATCAAGGGCTCTACAACATTTGAATTATTGGAGCGCTTAGACAACATGGTTGAAGACGCAAAGGGCGTAGTATATCCCTGCAAAGATGCGCGTTTATCTGCCCGCCACTTTCAAGCGTACTATCCTCAGTGGACAGAATTTTCCCAATATATTGATCCACGTTTTTCTTCCAGTTTTTGGCGACGTGTGACTTAATTATGCATAAAATGTTAATCATTGGTGCCACTTCAGCAATTGCCCAAGAAACGGCAAAATTATTTGCACAAAAACACGATGCCCTATTTTTAGTAGGGCGAGACGCTGACAAACTAGAAGTCATTGCAGCTGATCTAAAAGTGCGTGGCGCACATAAGGTGGCTTATTGCACGCTTGATTTAAACGACATTCACCAACACCAACCCATGCTTGAACAGGCTGACAAAAGTTTGGAGGGGTTGGACACTGTATTAATTGCTTATGGCACCCTCGACGATCAAAAAGCCTGCGAACAAAACTATGCCAAAACCGAGCAAGTATTACACACAAATTTCCTCAGCGTTGTGTCATTATTAACCCCCGTGGCTAACCGCTTAGAAAAACAATGCTATGGTTGCATTGCGGTGATTTCATCTGTTGCCGGTGACAGAGGGCGGCAAAGCAACTATGTTTATGGCACTGCTAAAGGCGCATTAAATCTCTTTTTACAAGGCTTAAGAAACCGTTTGCATCCTGCGAATGTGTGCGTGTTAACAATAAAACCAGGCTTTGTAGATACGCCAATGACGGAGAATTTTAAAAAAGGAATCTTATGGGCAAAACCTGAGGGGGTGGCACGCGGGATTTTTCGGGCTATTAAAAAACGTAGAAATATCGTCTATTTGCCCTGGTTTTGGTGGGTGATTATGATGATTATTCGACATTTGCCGGAATTTATTTTTAAGCGGATGAAGCTTTAACAATAAATTGGGGGGATTAATAGCTCACGGAGCAGAGTTAGGGGATGTTTTGAAATCAGCACGATCATCTGGAGAACCATTTACGATTTACTATCTTCCTCGTCGTACTGGCGAAATTGTTGTTTTACCCATTCGGCTTAATTGATTTTTCAAAATGTTAGATACCGCCTTGACTCCGCATCACAACACTAACCTTATCAGGCAAACGATGCAAAAGACTATTTAATTGCGCCCGCCCCCTGTCAATTTGAACCTGTGCCGTAAACAAAAAATATTCACTGGAGACAGAGAGATTATTCTCATCAATATCTAAGCCAGCCAAAGCCTCATGGACAAGAAAATCTTGAATGGATTCAAAAATTTTTTTATCCCTCGCAGCTATCAAAGCGGTGACATCAGTCAATCCCTCAGCTAACGCCATCAAAACTTTGTCAGGCGCAGTATTAACGTTTATCTTGGTACCGCTAGGTAAGGTACTGATATAAGGCAACAATTTTTGATAACTTTCATTATCAAAACCGGCTAACAAACGAATTTCAGAAGGGCTGCTAAATAAGGTATTTGAAGTGCGATAGGGGGGAATTTTGGTCAAATAAGTATTATCCTCAGCGCCATCAGGAATTTGTGGCTCCAGATCAGCATCTATCCAATCCACCACAACTTGGGCTAATGTAGGGGGCAATTCTAACACTTGGAGTAAACGTTCAAAAAGGATAATGTCTTTGGCACTGGCTTGCCCTTCTGTCACTAAATTATTCAAATTAAAACGCCCTTGTAAATCTTCAACTTGCCCTTGGATAGTGCCACCGGGAATCGGCAATGGGGGCAATGGCGTTGCCCACACATCATGCAAGCTATCAATCTCATTATCTTTGCGATCACGTAATAAAATCCGCTTGACCCAACTTTCTCCCCCAAGTGCGTAGATGTAGGCTTGTTCACCGTTAATAACATTAGCGGTGCGACGGAGATCTAACTGTTGTCGCGCAGTCATTGCTACCGCAGCGAGAGTGGCTAATGCGACGAC
>CAYFOB010000347.1:0-494 GCA_964344525.1 uncultured Thiomargarita sp. | reverse complement strand
CTGTAATTAATGCAACCCCTTGATTTTTAGTTATCATTAGACTTGTCCCTAAATAATTTTGAACTGTGATACACATTCGAGTTAAAAATTACAAGTAATTTTCTAAACCATGAATAACTACAAGGATTATAATATCGGTTTTGACGGTGCCCGTATTAAATATAATCGCTTTCCGTTATTGCCTTGGGAAGAAAACCGCGTAACATCAGTAATATAATATTACGTTCGACAAACCCTGCCGCCTTTTTTCGTTTACGAAATGAGGCTGTTGCAAGTCTTTGTTGTAATTTATTAGCCATCATTTATCTCCAAATTTAACAGGATAATAATATCCTGCTAAAACGCCCTTGTAAATCTTCAACTTGCCCTTGGATAGTTTTATTATTAATAATCGCTTTCCGTTATTAGCAAGATGAAAGAACAGGCTCTTTAAAAAAAATACAAATACTCGATGTTCAAGTTAGTAAATAAAAATATTATTAAGTACTAATATA
>CAYFOB010000346.1:3272-5045 GCA_964344525.1 uncultured Thiomargarita sp. | reverse complement strand
CTGAAAAGGTAAAGAGTCTTCTCTCATTTTTTTCCAAAACAGCCTCTTAAAGTTGTTATTATCAAATGTTAATATTGGAAATAATGATCCTTCTGCATTTCTTCAACTTGTGAGCGTAGAACAACCTGATATTGTGATTGTGCAAGAAGGGAATGTTGCTTGGCTAAGCAAAGTGAAGACATTTCCTTACCAAATGGCATCGTCCGAAAGTGGGGTGTTTGGAACTGTTATATTCAGCCATCTTCCTTTTGAACAAACACAAATCCTTTTATTGGGTAGTGGGGGGCTTGAAAGTCTCCTTGTCAAATTCCAGGTAAAGGGAAAAATGGTTTCTCTATTAGCGACTCATCCATGGCCCCCTATCAATCAAGAGGCTTTTGATTATAGAAATAGTCAATTGTTTGAAGTCAGCGCTTTTTTTAAACAATTATCAATGCCCAAAATGATTGTCGGTGATTTGAATATTTCAATGTGGTCCCCCATTTATTATCAAATGATTCAAGACATGTACAATGCTAGGCAGGGCTTTGGTATTTTACCAACTTGGCCAACTTTCTTACCTTTGATTCCCATTGATCATTGTTTGGTCGGATATTAAGGTTGTCAATATCAAAACGGGAATGCCTATTGGTTCAGACCATTTGCCATTAATTGTGGAACTTAAATTCTAAAATTCGCATGGACAACATCATCAACAATTTTGAAGGCATGCTAGAAAAAGGGCAGGATAACGTTATGCTACGCTTTAGTTTAGGTAATGCCTATCTGAAGCAAAAAGAGTTTGCTATCGCAGCGACGCACTTTGCTAAAGCTTTAGAATTTGATCCTAATTATTCTGCAGCTTGGAAAGGCTATGGTAAAGCTTTGGCAGAAAATCAGCAAATTCAAGAGGCTATTGATGCTTATACTCAAGGTATTGCTGTGGCAGAAAAGAAGGGGGATATACAGGCTGCTAAGGAAATGAAAGTTTTTTTGAAACGCTTACAAAAAGTGATCACTGATTGTTGATCAGGATGTAACCTGCCAGGTTTTAAAAACCTGGCAGGTTTGGCTAAAGAATATAACCACGTTCTTCGTGAAGCACAATATCTAAACCTTCAATTTCTTCCTCCTTGGCAACGCGCAAGCCAATGATAATATCCACCACTTTGAGGAGAATAAAGGTAATAATTGCTGTGTAAACAAGTGTTGAAATAACGCCCACAATTTGAATGCCCATTTGTTGAGCTATACTGGAAACCCCATCAGCCAATCCTTGGCCACTGAAAATGCCAAGCTGAGTTGACGCAAAAACGCCTGCTAACAAGGTTCCCAGTATTCCGCCTACCCCATGCACTGGAAACACGTCCAAAGAATCATCTATCTTTAGTACACGCTTGAGAAAGTTAGTCGCACTAAAACAAATAAGTCCAGCTAGGGTACCAATAATCAATGCGCCTGCAGGACCCACAAAACCTGATGCCGGGGTAATTGTGCCCAAACCGGCTACCATACCAGTTACTATACCTAACACACTGGGCTTGCCATATTTAATCCATTCTGCAAACATCCAAGCCATTGCACCAGCTGCGGCAGAAATATGTGTAACCATCATAGCCATACCCGCGTCGCCATTTGCAGCGAGCGCACTGCCTCCGTTGAAACCAAACCAACCGACCCAAAGCATACCAGCGCCCGCCACCGTAATGGTTAAATTGTGGGGCGGCATTGCCGTAGTGGGAAAACCATGACGTTTACCCATAACAAGAGCAGCTACTAAGGCGGCGACACCAG
>CAYFOB010000346.1:0-3256 GCA_964344525.1 uncultured Thiomargarita sp. | reverse complement strand
TAATATGCACCACCGTGCCGCCCGCGAAATCTAACAAGCCCATTTGTTGAAGCCAGCCGCCGCCCCATACCCAATGGGTAATTGGCGCATAAACTAAAGTTACCCAAAGGGCGCTGAAAAGCAACATGGCAGAAAACTTCATACGCTCGGCAAAACCACCTACGATCAAGGCGGGGGTAATGATGGCAAAAGTCAGTTGAAACATGGAAAATACGGTTTCTGGAATATCCCCTGCCATAGAATTTTCATTGACCTCTGCCATGAAAATTTTACTAAAACCCCCAATCCAATCATTACCTTCTCCAAAGGCTAAACTATAAGCATACATGACCCATAGAATAGACACCATACAGGTAATGGCAAAGCATTGCATCAACACAGACAAGACATTTTTGCTGCGTACAATCCCCCCATAAAAAAAGGATAGCCCTGGAATGGTCATAAACAACACCAGCGCTGTTGCAGTCAATATCCAAGCAGTATTTCCCGTACTTAGCGTTTCTCCTGCAAAAGTCACAGAAGGCGCGATAAGTATTATCAACAGGCTTATCCATTGATATTTTTGTATCTTCATAATTTTTTCAATTAAAGTGCATCTTGCCCTGTTTCCCCAGTGCGAATGCGGATTGTTTGTTCAAGATCATAAACAAAAATCTTGCCATCCCCAATTTTACCTGTGTTGGCAGATTTTGCGATCGCATCAACCACCTTATCAAGATCGCTCTCACTCACTGCGACTTCAACTCTTACTTTCGGTAAAAAATCTACCACATATTCGGCACCGCGGTACAATTCCGTATGCCCTTGTTGACGACCAAAACCTTTCACCTCTGTCACCGTAATGCCCTGTATGCCAACCTCAGAAAGTGCTTCTCGCACATCATCAAGTTTAAAAGGCTTTATTATGGCAGTTACCATTTTCATAAAAAACTTCTCCTGTCTTGAAAAAAAAGGGTAGGGTATCTATTTCCTGTTAAACCCCCTATATTCAATCATAGAATATAACCCCGTTCTTCGTGAAGTGCAATATCCAAGCCTTCGGTTTCTTGCTCCTCATCAACACGTAGACCAATTACCATATCTATTGCTTTGAGGATGATGAAACTCATTATGACGGTAAAAATGGCTGTTGCAACAACACCAATGGTTTGAGCCCAAACTTGACCAATCATTGTGTAATCAGGATCGCCAAAACCTGAACCGCCCAACGTGGTTGCAGCAAAGACACCGGTTAAAATCGCACCGATAATGCCGCCTACTGCATGTACCCCAAAAACATCTAAAGAGTCATCATAACCTAAAGCACGTTTTAATTTAGTGGCAGCAAAGAAACAACCAATACCAGAAAGCGCACCAATCGCTAACGCCCCCATGGGTCCAACAGAGCCGGAGGCAGGGGTAATGGCGACTAATCCTGCTACTGCACCGGAGGCAATACCGAGCACGCTGGGTTTGCCATGCGAGAGCCATTCGCTGAACATCCACGCCAGCGCTGCGGCTGCGGTTGCAATTTGAGTCACTGCCATTGCCATACCTGCGGTGCCATCAGCAGCTAACTCGCTCCCAGCATTAAAACCAAACCAGCCAACCCACAGCATGGAGGCTCCCATGATTGTATAAGTCAAATTATGTGGGGGCATTGCAACTTGCGGAAAACCTTTGCGTTTGCCCAACATCAGTGCCGCGACTAAGCCGGCAATACCTGCATTAATATGCACCACCGTGCCACCGGCAAAATCCAATATGCCATAATCACCAAGCCAACCGCCGCCCCAAACCCAGTGACAAACAGGAGCATATACAAATGTTGCCCAAAGCGCCATAAATATCAGCATGGCAGAAAATTTCATGCGCTCTGCAAATGCGCCCACTATCAGCGCTGGTGTAATGATCACAAAAGTCATTTGGAAAGTCATAAACACCGTTTCTGGAATGGTGCCACTGAGAGAGTCCACACCTACGCCCATTAAAAATGCCTTATCCAAGCCTCCTATAAAGGCATTTATATTCAATGTCCCTAAAAAGGTATTTATGGCACCCCCATCAGTGAAAGCGAGGCTATAAATATATAACACCCAAAGCACAGTCATCAATGAAGTGATGGCAAAACATTGCATCAATACTGACAACACATTTTTGCTACGCACCATACCCGCATAAAACAAGGAAAGTCCAGGGATAGTCATAAATAACACTAATGCTGTTGCTGTTAGCATCCAAGCGGTGTCTCCCGAAGACAATTTATCCTCTGCAAAAGTCACAGAAGGCAAAAGTGCCAAAAAAAGTGTCAATAAACGAGTAAATTGTTTCATAGTGATATTCTCCTCAATTAAAGTGCATCCTTACCCGTTTCACCAGTACGAATACGAATTGTTTGCCCAAGATCATAAACAAAAATTTTCCCATCCCCAATTTTGCCAGTATTAGCGGATTTCGCAACCGCATCAACAACTTTTTCTAAATCCTCCTCACTGACTGCAGCCTCAATTTTCACCTTGGGCAAAAAATCTACCACGTATTCAGCGCCACGATACAATTCTGTATGCCCTTGTTGTCTACCAAAACCTTTGACTTCAGTTGCTGTGATACCTTGTACACCAACTTCTGAGAGCGCCTCCCGTACATCATCAAGTTTAAAAGGCTTAATAATGGCTGTTACCATTTTCATAAAAAATATCCTCTTGCAAAAAAAATCAGATGACTGAAGAGAAAGCAAAAATGGGTCCAATTTTATAAGCATTTGAAAAATAAGGAATAATGGGCTAGCAAAAATGTCGTTTTTGTGTGGTCAATCCTCAAATTGTCAGGTTTGCTACAAAAAAAACGACAGGGTTGGGTATAAGACACAAAGCGCTGCTTGGAAGGAAAAAACACCGCCAAACGCCTTGGAGTGCAAAGCAGCGCTTTGCATGGTGATAAGATGTGTGAAAAAATCAATTGATTAACGCACGCGGTGCTTTAGCCGCTGACGGTTTGTTTTGTATCACAGGAATACAATAGCTCACAATTGTTTTCTCTTCAATTTGATCCAGATCATATCGAGCTTGTGGTTTTGAGCGATGATCAAACACAATATAGTACCCCTCTGTGACACCTTCTAATTTCAAATATTCTGCTAATTGATATTTGCCATCCGAATACAAACTTTTACCTTCCCAAATTTTTGTTTCGACAATGTATTTTTCGTCTTGGTGAAAAATGATTAAGTACCCGTTCACAAGTTTTACCGTATTTTGGAGTCCAAAGCAGCGCTTTG
>CAYFOB010000345.1:1155-5047 GCA_964344525.1 uncultured Thiomargarita sp. | reverse complement strand
TAATCATTTGTTGAGAAACTTGTTCTGTCATTTTATTTTTTCCTTTTGTCTAAACTTAAGCAATTCGTCAATTTGAAATTGACTTAGCGTTGTTGATTAAAGTCAATCGCCTCCTGTAAATAGGGCAAAGCTTTATCATACGCCTGATGTCGAAGCTGCACTTGAAATAAATTAAAGGCACTTAAAGCGTTCATTTTTTTCCAATGGTTTAGGAATAAGTAGGAGGAGTACCACGATCAGCAATTATTTCTACATCATGCCAAGTGGCTATTACGTCTTCATCAAACCAGAAAGTTAGACTACCTCTCTTTTTCATTGGCTATTTGAGTGTTAAGCAGTTTATAACCTTTGTTATGGATTTCTGCAACAACGCCTATTTTGATTATAGCTCAACAAACCAACAAAGCATCTTACTTAAGCGTCCACCATCTGCACAACAGCCAACCGCCCGCCTTCTTTTTTGGAAAGCAATAGTTGTGTTCCCTCCTTTAATACAACCGCTTTCCCAATAGAAACCGATTTTTTGCCATCCATTAAATCTGGCAGGCGTTCGTTGACCAGTAACCAATTATTTTTATGCAAAATGAAATAGCCAACTCGTCTACGTTCTTCTTGGGTTAAGCGCTCGTTGGGTGTCAATTTGCGATCTATATGCCATTGAAATAGAGATTGATCTGTATAAACCATTAAGCGGTGATTGTCAGGAACAAAGTGGCCATCATGACGGCTGGAGTAGAGGTTTAGAATTGGTAGTTTTCCTTTGTAGGGCGTCTCACAGAATGGGCAACAAGGTGATTTGGTATTATCAAAGACATACCATTTTTGTTCACATTGGGTGTTAAGGCAGGGTTGAATCAAGTCCACCGTTTTGACCAGGGCTTGTTCCCATTCATCTGCTGTTGGACGTTGTTCTGGACAATGCAGTCCATCAATGAAGACTCGTTGAAACAATTTTGATAGGTATGGTCCTGTTATGCGATATGGCAGCTTTTTTGTGTCTTTCCAGGGTAATTCTGTGGGTTTTGCATAATCTTTATTAATTTGGTTAGTTGTGTCAGTTGGGTGTTCCACAAACAAAGCATGTTCACCCATAGACAAGTCCTCATCGCGTTGGGGATCATTTACATCATGTACCTTGTCTCCACGCAATGGATGGCGTAGGAGCAAATACATGTAAATCAAAACGGCTAAGGCATGTCGATCTGTATGTATGCAGGGCAATTTTTTGTTGGGATCAGTTTGGGGCAAGTAGGCCGTTTTGACCACTTCTGGGGCTATGAAATCGGGCGTGCCTACAACATCTGGTGGGAATTTGCCGGGGACGACTAATCCATCAATGTCAATAATACAAGCGTGTCCTCCTACTGGATCAATCAATACATTTTTATATGATAAATCGGAATGCGCTAAGCCGGCGGCATGCAATCTTTTGACGGCGCGACTGATTAGGATTGAGATGCGCAGGTATTTTAGCCAGTCGCCACGTTCTCTGGCTTCCAGATATTTGTACTTGTTGGTTGGTGAAGCAAACCATTTGCCTTCTTTTTCTTTTCCTTTGATATTCAAAAAATCATGGTTGATTGAGCCATGCTCAAAAAAAAAGTGTTTTTGGTAAGTTGGAACGACTACACCAATTCTGCCATCGGCACTTTCTACTGCTTGGGTAGGCCATCGAAAAAGCTGTTCCCAATAGGCACCGCCTTCTTGATTAAAAATACGTTCCCTATAACGCCCAGTAATCATGTTGAGACGTTCTCTACCTTGCACATCAGGTTTTTCTCTAAAAAATGCGAGCACATTTTTTTTATCAGGCGTGAAATAAACATCTTTCATGCCTCCAGCTCCTATGATTTCATCAATATATTCAATGACTTTGCCATCGGGGGTCATGGCTTTTAACACATCACTCATCAGATTTATTCTCCGCGTGGTATATTAAAGCCAATGTCCGATCATCATGATTGCCAGGGGACCAAAAATCCAGCCAATCAAGCAAAGCATTTGTGGACAAGCGGCTTTGAATGTCTTCAGTCCAAAATTTATCCCAAGACTCTAGTTGCTGAAGATTGTTGTCAGTTTCAAAAATCGGATCACTAATACCATCTGTCATCAGAAACAGCGCTGTCATAGAGTCTTGACAATCAAAACGAATACGGGGAATAATGTCTTCAACAGCTTTAAGATCCAAAAAGCGTGTTTGCCCTGCATATTCTCCACTGTCACTTTTTCCAAGTAGCTTGATATATTCTTTTTCTTTGTATAATGCCAATGCGCCGTCGCCAATCCAATAGGCAATCACAAGATGTTTGCCTTCAACGATTTTATGGGCTGCTATTAATAGGGTGGCGTAAAAGTCTCGGTACTTACATTGATTTTCCTGAGCTGTCGTGTGAATCGCTTTGATTGATTCGTAAATCACTTGGCTAAAAACTTTATAGAGTATTTGTTGAACAGTTTTTTCATGAGTCTGATCAGCGCTCCACTCTAACAAGTGTTTTGATATTTCATCATCATATTCATCAAGCTTGTTTGAGAGAATTTCTGTTGATCGTTCTACCGCAATGCGTGCGCCTTCTCTGGCAAATTGACTGCTACCCGCGCCGTCTGATACTGCAAGGATATGCCATTGGCTAGGAATAATCACAAAATCATCATCTCTACATTTTCCCTCATGGGCGTGAGATCGCCCTCGCTGACTGGCGCCTATTAGCATCCATCCCTCTTGCCCTTCTTTGGCTTGTTTATCTTGATCTGGTTTCCAAAATTTCAGATTTGGATCAGAAGGCGTCTTTTTCCAAAGCGTCCTTGGATCATTGTTGACAACGAAATTGATTTTTTGCTGTTGTAGTGTTTTTTGATAGATTGAGTCTGGAAAGTTGTAATACACCTCAAGAACATATTCTCCAGCTTGAGAGGGATTGCCTTGCACAGTTTTGTCATTATACTGAAGTTCTAGTTCTTCTAAACCCTCAATGTGACTGACTTCAACGTTTACCTGGCTTTCAATGTCGAGATTTTGTTTATAGTCTTTTCCGACAGTTGCATTAGGCAGTTTGAAGCGTACTTGTGATTGTGGGTTAGACTCCTTCATATTTCTCCTCCTAGCGATTTAAAAACCAGACTTGGCAGGTCTGGTTTTAAGCACGTTTCTAAATCACAAATTGAATTTCTTTAGGCGGTGGCGGCAACGTTTCTACTGCCCCAGCACTGACGCTACCCAATTCAACACTGTCTGATACCCATTTAAAAAAGCTCGCAAATGCCGCACTGTCTGTTGTATCAAGACTGACAACATGATCGGTGAGTACCTTCAGGTATTCATCCTTCGCTTTGGGTCCTGCTGCACAGGCGATGATTTTACTGAAATAACGGGCTTTGATTTGTGGGACCATTTCATCGAAACGGGCGCGATCTGAAGGGCTCCCATCTGTCATCAAAAATAGCATGGGACGCCAATCTCCTTTACAATATGGCGTGCTGCACACAACGTCTCGATCAACTCTGTTCACAATCAGGGCTAAAGCTTCTCCCATGTAAGTGGGTCCCGATTTAGGGCAAGTGATCTGAGGCACTTGAATTTGATTTAATGGGGTCAACGGAAAAATTTCTTCTACCTTGATATCAAAGGTGATAATTGAGAGGTAGACAGAATCAAGTGCATAAGGATCTTGCCGTAGTGCGTGTACCATCGCTTGCAAGCCAACATTGACTGATTGAATCGGTTCGCCATACATTGAACCAGATGTGTCGATGGCAATATAAATTGGCAATCGGCGAGACATTTTTTTTTACTCCTTCCAAGATAAATCTTGGACTCCCGTTCTATATTACGAGATTGACTTCTGGTGGGGGAGGTGGTAATTCATCAAGCCCTGACACCTCCTTTTTGTTC
>CAYFOB010000345.1:0-1145 GCA_964344525.1 uncultured Thiomargarita sp. | reverse complement strand
TTGGCTTGATGTACTGACACTTGCTGAGACCCATTTAAAGAAAGATTGAATGGTGGCAGAATCAGTCGTGTCGAGTCGCACCACCGCATCGGTGATTTGTTTCAGTACATTGGTATCAGCATCCATGCCCGCTGCACATGCGACAACCATGCCCAATTTGACCTTTTGAAATTCTTTTAAACCCGCTTTCCAATCGTCATTAGGTGCCCCGTCAGTCATTATAAATATCAACGGTTTCCAATCTCCCCTGCGATTTTGGGTGGTTTTGATAACCTCCTCATCTATTTTTTGTGCCACTAATTTGAGTGCCGCTCCCATCGCAGTAATCCCATGTGCTTGCAAATCAGGCGTTTGAAAGCTCACCAAATCGGTTAGTGGTACAATTTGTTTGGCTTTAGAATCAAATGTGATGATGCTGATAAATGCCGTTTCTAAGGCATAAGGGTCTTGACGCAATGTAGAAGCCAAGACTTGAACGCCGTTTTTAACCGCTTCTAAGGGTTCTCCGTGCATGGAGGAGGAGGTATCTAGCAAAAGATATACAGGAAGTCTTCTCATTGTTGCTCCTTAGGGAAAATGAAATAAAATTGCACAAGTTTATGATCAGGTAGTCAGGTTTTGAAAGTCAGCAATGCTTTCAGATTGAACTGCCACAGTTAACAACTTTTTTAGCACAGTTTCATCATCAATCGTCAACAAATATTGTTCTAATTCTCTATAAATAGAAAATGGGGGATCAAAACGCAAGACGAGCACGTCTAAAAGATACTGTCGTGCCGTCTTGAGTGAAATTTTGTCAGTTAATTCCTTTGGCGTTTTAACTTGGCTGGGTGTTGGAAACTGGGTACAAATAATATAGGTATAAATTCGCTTACCTTCTATTTCTTGTTCTTCATACAGCACATTTTTCTCATTATGCCGACTGCTAAAGACGACGTAATAGCCTTCATCCAAACCTTCAGATTTCAAATATTCGGCTAATTGTCCCTTTCCTTTTTTGAAAAGGCTATTTTTGGTAAATACTTTGACTTCAATGAGATAGCGGTGATTCTTATAAACAATTAAAATATCAGTTCTTCCAGCACCAGAGGGGACTTCGATAAAAGTTTGTCCTTCTAAAGCTTCAATAAAAAAGTTAATAAAAC
>CAYFOB010000344.1:1336-5065 GCA_964344525.1 uncultured Thiomargarita sp. | reverse complement strand
GTCTCACCCGATGTTTTTATCTGGTTATGAATATGTTCAAATCCCCGCCAACGATTCATGGCAATTTCTAAGCCATGTGTAATAATTGTTTGATAAGTTTCCAAACCTTCGATAAAACTACTTTTACCAGAGCCGTTATTGCCAATAAAAACGGTCAAGGGTGTGAGCTCAACTGTGCCACTTTCCCGAATTGCTTTAAAATTTTTGAGTCGAAAATTTTTGATTGTTAAGTTGTTCATTTAAATTTCAAATATCAAAAAAACTGTCAAACCGATTTTTTTCAGTCAGATATTAGAATTGCAAAGCCTGATATTTTAGAAAAATTCTTTATAAGCATCAACCGCCCCCTTCTCATCCTCTAAAAGTCAGGCAACTTATTAAAAATAATAACACATTATACAGATGATGTAACATGTAACGAAATTTTAAATTGATAGTATTCTATTAATAATGGCTTTTACGCAAACCAAATAAATCATTTTTGACATAAATGTAACGAAAATTTGAACCACTGGTATGCTATTAATATAGAACTGATTTTTTGAGCAAGATGCTCATCTCACGAATAATTTTGAGTCAATTCATATATAGGGTTGGTCAGACCCCCCAATATTATTCTTAAGCTATATAAATTTAATTTGCTCTATTATTAATATTTTATGCAGGAAATTGTAAATGTCTGATTTTAAAAAAGGGAGCTGTCAATATTGTGGACAGACTTCCAAAGGCTCTAAATACAAATGTAATAAGTGTGGACACGAATTTTGCCAAATGTGTGGCAAAAATGGTTGCCCTAATTGTAGTGAATATAGCCCAAGCAAAAATGACTATCTTCTTGCAAGACATATACAAAAAATTTTTGAGTGATAGCGATGGCAAAATGTCGGTTATTTTGAGTATATATTAACTGATGTTACACATCCTCGTTCCCAACCTCCTGGTTGGGAATGCCTGTCGCAACGCTCTGCGTTGTGGGACGCGCAGCGTCCCTGATGAGGCTTGATGAAAACGGCTTGCCACCAACCATCAGGGACGCTTCGCGTCCCACTTTGCAGAGCAAAGCGACAGGCATTCCCAAACAGAGTTTGGGAACGAGAAAAAAAAAGTTACCTTACACCCTAGGGCAAAAACCTTACATTTAAAGGAGATAATTCCCATGTGTTCCATCTGGAGAAAGTATCTTAAAATATTTAAAAAGTTGGTGGGATCAGAGAGCCTCCCCAAAACCTTGATTAACTCAGCTAACCTTAGTCCCAAGAAGAGATCTATCTTGCGTTCCGAGTTCACCATTCTCCTAATCCTTGGATTCCCTCTCATTGGTTTCTCATTATTTCTATTTATGAGAGCCTTTGAACAAGGTTCAACTGTAAAAACCTACCGAGTTACTTTATATAATTATGTCCGTAATCGGACTGATTATACCCTCATGGCCCTAACAACAAAGGGCGAATATGAGGAACTCGTTCAAAAGTTACGGCAAGAGGGTTGGGGAAAGGCTGAGGGAAAGGGGCTAACATCCTCCGAATTGCTGGACCTCAGTGTATATCTACATAGGTATCCTGAAGTTTCAAAGCAGGTGGGGGATTCTTGGGGCCTCAAACTCTCTGACCGGGCCAAAGCTATCTCTTGGCTAGAGGACCGGAGAGTTAGTAATGCTCCTGGAACTTTTGTCCTTGCTTGGCTCTTTGGCGGGCTGGGCCTATTCCTTCTCTTGTTGGGGTTCTCCGGTTAGGGTGATTTTAGGCAGTAATATCAATAAGAACTTCGTTATATCTTGCGTCATCGTCACCCTTTGGTTTAGCGGCTCAGAAAAAGGAACCTGATCTGTTTATTTAGTGCGTAACATCAGTTATTCAATCGGGAAATGCTATAGCATTTCCCGATTGTGTGAGATACAGCGTTCATAATAAAAATTTTTATAACTGAAAGCGATTTTAATAATAAAGGATATAAAAACCAGCCATAATCTGATCCTTTATTATTAATAATCCTTGTAGTTATTGTGGTTTTTGATCATTTCTAAAAGCAACTTATGGTGTACCTCATCCAATCGGGAAACGCTATATAACTGATGTTACACATCCTCGTTCCCAACCTCCTGGTTGGGAATGCCTGTCGCTTTGCTCTGCAAAGTGGGACGCGCAGCGTCCCTGATGAGGCTAAAATGATGAAAACGGCTTGCCACCAACCATCAGGGACGCTTCGCGTCCCACTTTGCTCCGCGTTGTGACAGGCATTCCCAAACAGAGTTTGGGAACGAGAAAAAGTATTCAAAGGTTGAGTTGCTAATTGATCATTTGACATTATTCATCTCCTGTTAATTTTTTCACAAAACGCTTAAAAGAAAAAGAGCGTTTTATTTTTTTAAAATTTGGTAATGCTCTAACGATTTTTTCAGCGTGAACCTTGTCATTATAGTCTTTGCCAGTTTTTTCATTAAAAATTTTCCTTAACTTTCCCTTCGGATTTTTTATTAAATCAGGTTTTTTTTCATCCTTAATTTTTACAGGATGTGTTGGGTTAGAAAGTACAGTTGATACAGCACGTCCATCTGCAAGTAACCACGCTTCTAATTCCTCCCGGATACAAACCAAATGGATGTTTGACGAAGTCACACCTGCTTTTTGGAGTGAATCAAAAATTTTTTCTCTGTCTTCTTTGCGACAAGGTTTCTCCTTGTGGCTGCGCCAAGGAGGGTATAAATCCCAAATAATTAGCACCTGTTCACAGCCCTCTTCTAAAAGCACCGTTGTTTTTTCGCCACAATCTCTTAAGAGTTTTGGCTTAGAATCAAGCGTTACTGAAGAAATTTCTATATCTGGTACCAATTTTTGCGCCAAATATTCACAGACTTTTTTATCAGCGCCCTCATGTCCACACTCAAAAATCATTCCAACTTTCATTTTTAACGTTTCCTTGTGAGTTTACCCATTGTGTAGAGTTCTCCCGGTGTAAAACGCTCTGCCCAAATATCTAATTCCTTTTGA
The DNA here is from genome assembly GCA_964344525.1 of uncultured Thiomargarita sp. GTDB lineage: Bacteria > Pseudomonadota > Gammaproteobacteria > Beggiatoales > Beggiatoaceae > CAYFOB01. Next base: position 2,078 of record CAYFOB010000344.1, on the reverse strand, counting down.
TCGGCAGGGCGTATAAATATGGGTTGCTCACTCTCATTCCGTTCTACCAATACAATATGTTCTAATCGCAGTAAATCTAAAAAGTAAGGTGAATGAGTTGTTGCAATGATTTGAGTTTTACCAGATTCCACCACGTTGCGTATTTCTTCTACAATCAAGTGAATAGTCCGTGGATCTAAACCATTTTCGATTTCCTCAATCACAATCAATGAAGGGGGATTAGGATGCCGCAATAATGCAAGTAGTGCCACGAGTCGTAATGTGCCGGTGGACAACAACCAGCCAGCAATTTTGCATTTGCCCTCTGTTAATTGCAAATACACAGCGCGTTCAAGTTCAGAGAGCAAAACGGCTTGTAAATCTTTAGCATATGGCAGCACATATTGTAATGTTTCTAAAATCCCATCAAATGCCGATTGGCTTAAATTACGGATGCTTGATAAATATTCAGCGATGTTTGAGCCATCTTTTTTGAGTTGTATTTGACCGCCAATCCGTTGTTGTTGTATGGGTTGCCCCATTTGATCTGGACTTAAGGTAACAAATTGCCAAGAAATATTTTGCCAAAAGCTATTGTCACGATTAATTGTTTCTAACCATTTTGTCAACATAGATTCGGCGGTGACTTTAGGCAATTGTTGCGGTAATGCAACCCATGCGGCTGCCAATGTGTCTGAAAGCACTGAAATACCGTTTTTTGTTGATGAATTAATTTTAAATTCTGGAAAATGAATGACATTTT
>CAYFOB010000344.1:0-1279 GCA_964344525.1 uncultured Thiomargarita sp. | reverse complement strand
GTCTCACCCGATGTTTTTATCTGGTTATGAATATGTTCAAATCCCCGCCAACGATTCATGGCAATTTCTAAGCCATGTGTAATAATTGTTTGATAAGTTTCCAAACCTTCGATAAAACTACTTTTACCAGAGCCGTTATTGCCAATAAAAACGGTCAAGGGTGTGAGCTCAACTGTGCCACTTTCCCGAATTGCTTTAAAATTTTTGAGTCGAAAATTTTTGATTGTTAAGTTGTTCATTTAAATTTCAAATATCAAAAAAACTGTCAAACCGATTTTTTTCAGTCAGATATTAGAATTGCAAAGCCTGATATTTTAGAAAAATTCTTTATAAGCATCAACCGCCCCCTTCTCATCCTCTAAAAGTCAGGCAACTTATTAAAAATAATAACACATTATACAGATGATGTAACATGTAACGAAATTTTAAATTGATAGTATTCTATTAATAATGGCTTTTACGCAAACCAAATAAATCATTTTTGACATAAATGTAACGAAAATTTGAACCACTGGTATGCTATTAATATAGAACTGATTTTTTGAGCAAGATGCTCATCTCACGAATAATTTTGAGTCAATTCATATATAGGGTTGGTCAGACCCCCCAATATTATTCTTAAGCTATATAAATTTAATTTGCTCTATTATTAATATTTTATGCAGGAAATTGTAAATGTCTGATTTTAAAAAAGGGAGCTGTCAATATTGTGGACAGACTTCCAAAGGCTCTAAATACAAATGTAATAAGTGTGGACACGAATTTTGCCAAATGTGTGGCAAAAATGGTTGCCCTAATTGTAGTGAATATAGCCCAAGCAAAAATGACTATCTTCTTGCAAGACATATACAAAAAATATTGAAGTGAATGTCCAATCAAACGGACAAAACCCTCAATTTTTTTAAACTGTTGATATCCTAAATAAAAGGAGATTAGTACAATGAGTGATTTTTCATCTTGCCCAAGCTGTGGCCACCGTCCTTATGAAGGAGTAATGGGGGGCTGGTTTCATGTGTATAAATGTCGCTCTTGTGGACGTACTTTTTGTTGTCATTGTCAAGGCAGCAATAATGGTGCCCAATGTCCAAATTGTAAATCCCGAGATAAATCGATAGTTGGTCAGTGTGGTTAAGTACTGAATCAGGTATTATCAGGTATTTTGGAGTCCAAAGCTTTAGCTTTGGACTCCAAAATACGCGAAAATTTATGGTTCAGTACTTAATACGCCGTTTTAAGGCACCTGGAACGAGGGTGCGTAATATCAGTTAATAACTGATGT
>CAYFOB010000343.1:0-5068 GCA_964344525.1 uncultured Thiomargarita sp. | reverse complement strand
TAAAGATAATGTTGATCTCGAAAAAGGGATCATCACAGGGATTTTGCGGATTGCTAAGGAGTCTATTTTTTCGGGATTGAATAATCCAGAAGTCTTGTCTCTGCTGTATTCTGAATTTCAGGATTGTTTTGGGTTCACAGAAGGCGATATTAAGCAATTAAGTGAGGCTTTTTCTCTCACCGATATGCAATTGGCGGCTTTGAAAACTTGGTATAATGGTTATCGGTTTGGCAATCGGGTGATTTATAATCCTTGGTCAGTACTGAATTTTATAGCCCGTAATGATAGATTTCCGCGTCCTTATTGGATTAACACAGGTAGTAATGCTTTGTTGCGTGACTTAGTGACACACACTGAGCCAGAATTTCAAGCGCAAATTGAAACTTTATTGGCTGGTGATTCGATACAAAGTCCTTTAAATGAAAACATTGTGTTGCGCGATTTAACAACTTGCAATGAACAAGATATTTGGAGTATTTTGGTTTTTAGTGGTTATCTGAATGCGGAAAGTGTTGGATTTTCAGAAGATGAATTGATTTATGATCTCACAATTCCTAATCGTGAAGTGCGCTCATTTTACCGCCAAACACTTCGACTGTGGCTCCAACAAACGGTGGGAAGTCAGCGATTACGAACGTTATTGGATGCTTTGACACAAGCCTCATTTAAAAAATTTTGTAAGCTACTAAAAGAAATGGTTTTATCCGTTTTGAGTTATCATGATACGGCAGGCGATGAACCAGAACGGGTATATCATGCCTTTGTTTTAGGCTTGTTGACTCATTTAAGTGATCGTTACACAATTCGCTCTAATCGGGAATCTGGGTATGGGCGTTACGATGTTTTGATGATTCCGGTTCAAGGTGCAACGGATGGTTTTGTGTTTGAGTTTAAAAAGATTGATGAGCCAGATGATCAAAATGAGAATGAGGCTATGCAAAGCGCTTTGCAGCAAATCAAAGATCAAGAATATGCAACAGAATTGCGAGCGCAGGGGGTGAAAAAGATTTGGGGAATTGGTGTGGTGGTTGATGGTAAACAGGTTTGGGTGGAGAGTGCTCGGTTGTAAATTTTGAGGCTTAAAACTCATCTAAAAAGTTAATTAGTGCCTGAACGAAACAACTTTTAACTGATGTTACGCACTTTTGTTCACAAGGAGCAAAGCACTCCAATAAATTCAACGTTTTTTTTTCGTTCCATGCTCCTTGTGAACGAAGGTGCGTAACATCAGCTTTTAAGTCAAAATCCTAATAATTGTGAAATTGAATGATTACGGATCATTAAAAAAAATATGGCTATTCGAATTGCTTTAAATCATTACACCCGCTATCGTTTTGATCGCTTAGTGTCATTGTCTCCACATGTGGTGCGCTTACGTCCAGCTGCCCATTGTCGTACACCTATTCAGGCTTATTCCTTAAAAATTAAGCCCAAAAATCATTTTATTAATTGGCAGCAAGATCCTTTTGGTAATTATCTTGCCCGTTTGGTTTTTCCTGAAAAAACCAAAGAGTTATCGGTGGAAGTTGATTTGGTGGCGGAAATGACAGCCATTAATCCCTTTGATTTTTTTTTGGAGGACTATGCTCAAGAGTATCCCTTCACTTATGAGGCCAGTTTAGCCAGGGAATTGATTCCCTATTTAGAAAAGGAACCTGCAGGTGCTCGGCTCAACCATTGGCTCAGTCAAGTTGATCGTCAGCCACAAACCACTAATGATTTTTTGGTGTCATTAAATCAGCGGTTGCAACACGATATTGGCTACAATATTCGCATGGAACCAGGGATACAAACTTGTGAAGAGACTTTGGAAAAAGTCACCGGTTCTTGTCGGGATTCTGCCTGGTTATTGGCTCAAATATTACGCCATTTAGGTTTAGCATCACGTTTTGTGTCAGGTTATTTGGTTCAATTGACAGCAGATGTTAAATCCTTGGATGGACCTTCTGGTCCAGAGGTGGATTTTACCGATTTACATGCTTGGACAGAGGTTTATTTGCCTGGCGCAGGTTGGGTGGGTTTAGATCCAACATCGGGTTTATTCGCTAGTGAAGGGCATATTCCGTTGGCTTGTACGCCACAACCGAGCAATGCTGCGCCTATCAGTGGGGCTACTGATAAGTGTGAAGTCGATTTTTATTTTCAGAACAGGATCACGCGCATCCATGAAGATCCGCGTGTTACCAAGCCTTACACAGAAGAACAATGGCAAACTATTGAAGCACTGGGGCATCAAATTGATGCAGATTTAAAAGCCCATGATGTTCGTTTAACCATGGGCGGTGAACCCACCTTTGTGTCAGTGGATGATATGGAAGGTAAAGAGTGGAATACGGCGGCTTTAGGTGAAAAAAAACGACAATTAGCCGGTGATTTATTAAAACGGTTGCACCGCCGTTTTGGGGCAGGTGGTGTGTTGCAGTATGGACAAGGCAAATGGTATCCAGGCGAACCCATTCCGCGTTGGGCATTGGGTTGTTATTGGCGCAAAGATGGTAGCGCCGTGTGGCAAGATGATTGTTTAATCGCTGATGATACCAAAACTTATCATTACACTAGCGAAGATGCGCTGACATTTGTGCAAGAATTGGCTGCGCGTTTGGGTATCAAATCAGACTATATTGTTACTGGGTACGAAGATGCCCTCTATTATTTATGGAAAGAAGGTAGCTTGCCCGATAATCTTGATCCATTGAGCTGTGAGCTTAAAGATGATTTGGAACGGCAGCGATTGGCGCGTTTGCTCAGTCAGGGCTTAAATCAGCCCGTTGGTTACGCCTTGCCGTTGCGCCATGTTAAAACGCAATGGCAGAGCTGTTCATGGACATTTAAACGGGATGCCATGTATTTGATTCCAGGAGATTCACCGATGGGATTGCGATTGCCCTTAGAGTCATTACCTTGGGTTAGTAAGAAAAAACGTGAGCGTGACATTCAGGAACCACGCAGCCTATTTGAGCCACTACCGCCCTTACCAGACTATAACCAACGGCGTGCGCCAGAACCTATTCAACAACAGGCCTCGGAAAATATATTTCATACCGCCTTATGTGTGGAAGCGCGTGATGGTTTTCTTTACATTTTTTTACCTCCTTTGACGCATTTAGAACATTATTTAGACTTAATTGCCTCTATTGAAGGTACTGCTAAAGCCTTAAATATCCCCGTTTTAATTGAAGGTTATGAACCACCGCACGATCCACGATTATTGCGTTTTAGTTTGAGCCCTGATCCTGGTGTTATTGAAGTTAATATTCATCCCGCCAATAATTGGGATGAATTGGTTCGCAATACCAGCATTTTATATGAAGAAGCCCATTACGCCCGCTTAGGCACCGAAAAATTTATGGTTGATGGGCGACATACTGGCACTGGTGGTGGCAATCATGTCACTTTAGGAAGTGCTACGCCAACCGACAGTCCGTTGCTTCGCCGTCCTGACTTATTGCGTAGTTTGGTCACTTATTGGCAACACCACCCCAGTTTGTCTTATTTATTTTCTGGCTTATTTTTAGGACCCACCAGCCAAGCGCCACGTATTGATGAAGCCCGCCATGAAAGCTTATATGAATTAGAAATTGCGTTTCAACAAATGCCCACTGGGGAAGTTTCCCAACCGTGGCTAGTGGATCGTTTATTACGGCACCTGCTTGTTGACTTAACTGGTAACACCCATCGTGCCGAATTTTGCATTGATAAACTTTATTCACCCGACAGTGCAACAGGACGCTTAGGTATTTTAGAAATGCGGGCATTTGAAATGCCACCCCACGCGCGTATGAGTTTAATGCAAATGTTATTGATACGCGCCTTAGTGGCTCGTTTTTGGAAAAAGCCCTATACTGGGCGCTTAGTTCGTTGGGGAACTGCACTGCATGATCGCTTTATGCTGCCACATTTTGTCCGTCAAGACATCAAAGAAGTCATCAACGAACTGAGGGAACAAGATTATCCGTTCCAATTAGAATGGTTGGATCCATTTTTTGAATTTCGTTTTCCACACTATGGGCGTGTTAGTGTTCAAGATATACACCTAGAACTACAAATCGCCATAGAACCTTGGCATGTGTTAGGAGAAGAAACCACAGCCCTGGGTACTGCCCGCTTTGTTGACTCCTCAGTAGAACGCTTACAAGTCAAAGTCACCGGTATGACAGATTCACGGCATATTGTCGTTTGCAATGGGCGGCGCGTTCCCCTTCATAATACGGGCACTCAAGGAGAATATGTCGCAGGTGTTCGTTATCGCGCTTGGCAACCCCCCTCTGGATTACATCCCACCCTTCCGATAGATTCTCCATTAGTCTTTGATATTGTAGACACTTGGAACGGACGATCCATCGGTGGCTGTACTTACCATGTAGTCCATCCAGGCGGGCGCGGTTATGAAGATTTTCCCATCAATGCGTTTGCCGCCGAATCACGGCGTATTTCTCGATTTGAGGGTATTGGGCACACGCCTGGTGTTCTCCAACCTCCTCCAGAGACTCAAAAATTGGCACAATTTACGCCAACAGGGCATCCGATTGGACCTATGGAACCGCCAAGGGAAGAACGAAATCCAGATTATCCTTATACTTTGGATTTGCGGCAATAAGTACTTTAACAATAAAAAAAGATAAGTACTGAACCATGAATTTTCAGGTATTTTGGAGTCCAAAGCAGCGTTTTGGAAACCCATGCCCTTCGCTAAGCTTTGGACTCCAAAATGTGCGAAAACTTGTGAACGGGTACTTATATGCGCTTTTTCATCGAGCCTACCGATTTTTTACTGAATTAACGTGCTATCGCACACTGCGCTAATCGAGGAAAGCTTCTCTATGCACAGCATATCTTGTTGCTAAGAAGTTATATCCTTTGGGGGTCATCAAGTCTTGAGGTTTAAAACCAAGATTATTGACATAAGTGTATTCACTTGAATTGAATTCAAACGAATAATCAGGCACTTGCGTAAAAATCTTCTTAAGAATTATAATCAACTAATTTCCATTCACTATCTTTAGCTTTTCGTGTGCTATAGGCTAAAAAATAAATATGCCGTGTTGAATAACCTGATTTTTTAGCGCCT
>CAYFOB010000342.1:0-5069 GCA_964344525.1 uncultured Thiomargarita sp. | reverse complement strand
CCAAAACAGCCTCTTAAAAATGCACTCCACCGTTGCGTTAATCTTTCTAAAGAAATTGGACTATATGGAATCGTTGTCGATGCCAAACATGAGACTGCCAAAGCTTTTTATCAGAAATTTGGTTTTTCTGAGCTGACTGAACAACCACTGACACTCTATTTACCTATTAGCACTATCAGAGCTATTATGAATTAATTGGGTATCAATTTACTTTCTGAATCAGAAAGTTATTGATTTGGTATGAATCAGACAAGAAACTGAAAGCTTGACAAACCAACAAAGGATAATTTAGAGTCACACTCTATTTTTCATAAGAGTGCAACTATGATCAATCTTCAAAATCTCTTGAGGGGTGTTGGCTCAGTTGTGGATATTTATCTATCTTGATAATAGTGATAAACTGAAAAAAATACATCCCTACCAATCAGACCAAGACGCTTTACGTCGTGACGTGGAACGAATTAGTCAAGATATGCATAAGGCTATTATATAGGTACACAGAAGTTTCTTAACATTTTGAAAAATGAGCTATAAAATATGAAAGCATTAGGAATAAAGCAGATCAAAACCAATCCTGGGCAATTAACTCAATTGTTAGAACAAAATGAATTTTTGTTAATCCTGCAACAGGAACAACCATTGGGTATGATCATACCTTTTTCATCTCATTTAATAGAACAAGGTTTGGTTCAGTGGTTGGCACTTAAGGCTTTTGAATCAGGTGATTTAACGTTAGGACAAGTCGCTAAAGCATTGAACAAAACTAAGAGCGAAATGCTTGATACTTTGGATAAATTAGGTATCAGTATTGCTGATTATGATTTAGCAGAAGATTTGGAAACTATAGAAACTTTAATGAAATTATGAAATTAATTGTTAGCGACACCACGACATTAATCGTACTTGAACGTTTGAATGCATTATCTCTATTATGTTCATTGTTCGATCAAATTTTGATTCCCCAAGCCGTTATGGAGGAATTACTGAGTGGCAATTCTGAAATAAATGAACTTCTGCAACAAATGGGATGTTATGACGTTGTTTCAGTCGAGGTGTCAGAACATTTATTGGAAATCTCCCAATGGCTAGATAAAGGAGAAGCAGAAGCCATTGAATTGGCACGGATTCGTCAATTGCCACTTATTATTGATGAGCGCAAAGGTAGAAAAATAGCACAACAACAAAAACTATCTGTTATTGGTTTAGCTGGATTAATGATATTGGCTGCAAAACATCACCATAAAACTCCAAAAGCAGCATTGGAATTATTGGATCAAGCCATCTTATTGGGATTTCGTTTATCCAGTAAGCTTTATCAACAAGTTAAAAATACACTATTGTCAATTGAAAATGATGAAAGTTAAGTACTATTTAAGTACTGAACCATGAATTTTCAGGTATTTTGGAGCTTAGACAGTTTCCTAAATTCATGCGCGTTTGGGCGATATTAGCCCGCAACTCATCACGCCCTTCTGAAACGAGACGTTTCCATTCTTTTATAACCGTTCTGAAATCTAACACCTCTATTAAACAACTTTTCAGCATCCATAAAATGATTTCCTGTTATGTATAACTTTTATTTACTGATGTTATGCAACCACCTTCCGCCTCAGAATTTATTCTGAGGCGTGTTGGCTTTAAATTCCGCAATCACTTCAATTTTTCCAACAATATTTTGATTAAATTGTGACAAATCTTCTGCTGGAATCCAATATTCTTGATGTTGAGAGCTGCCAACCGTTTGGATTGGATATTGATTTAAAAACGCTTTAGCAACTCGAAAGCGAGTCACATAGCCAACATAGCCAGATGCGGCATCCTTCGTATTCCAATCACGCGCAATTTGTTCTGCGTAATCCTGTTGACAAACGGGATAAAAAATCGGTTGAAAAGCTAAACGAGGTGGAAAAGCAGTATATCCAGTTTGTTGAATTAAATCCATTTCCTTTTGTCCCACCGGACGAAAAAGTGTTATTGTATTGGCATTGAAATTCATTTTGAGTCCTTAAAAATTATGAAACTTAGCAAAGGCTTTACACTAATAAGTACCCGTTCACAAGTTTTCACACATTTTGGAGTCCAAAGCAGCGCTTTGGGCATGGGTTTCCAAAGCGCTGCTTTGGACTCCAAAATACCTGAAAATTCATGGTTCAGTACTTATCAGGCAAACCAAGAAGCCATTATGCAAGCGAAATAAATGGGCGTTGCTTTTGAAAAAGACAATTATCAATTTAAAAGGAATAGCAAAAATGTCGCTTTATCCCTTCTTAAATATAATCCTTGTAGTTATTGTAAATCTGGTTCGTTATAATTACTGTAACAGTGCTTCGCTAAGCGAAGCACTCCAAAAAAAAACATAACAATTTCCGTTAAAATAACTGATAAATGATAACTGATGACCAACCAACTTGAACAATTAGAAAATGCGATTCATCAACGGGCACAAACGCTTGCAGATACTCATTTGCAAGCGGCTGCTGAACAGCGCGACAAAATTTTAGCAGATTCTGCTAAACGTTTGCAGCAGCGTGAAGAGCGCGAAATTGAAATCGCTAAAGCGGCTGCTGAGCAAGAATATCGTCGTCATGTGCAAGCCAGCGAAATTAAAATGCAAGCAGAACTTGATCAATTGCGGTGGACTTTAGTGCAATCCGTTTTGTCCGATTTACAAGCACATTTAAAACAGTTGAGTAGCGATAAAGCCACTTATAGGAATTTGCTAAAGCAATATCTGAAAAGCGCTGCCTCATTGTTTGATGATGAGGAATTAGTCGTCGTTGTGAACGCCCATGATCATGCGCTATTGGCAGCGCAATGGGATGACATTGTCAATGAGACTGTGCCATGCACCCTTTCTGAGAAGAGCGAGAATTTTACGGGGGGGTTATTGGTACGCAATCAGGCGGATCGTATTCGTGTTGATAATAGCTTTGAAGGACTAATCGCTCGTTTGGAAAACGAACTTTATCAAGTCATTACAGCACAACTGTTTGCCTCTGCAAGCCCTACAAGGAATTTATAAATGTCTGAAATCACTGGTGAAATTATTGCAATTAATGGTCCTATTGTTACTGTGCAACTCCCCGGTGTCCGCAACGGTGAACAAGTGCGAGTCGGACAATTAGGTTTAATGGGGGAAGTGATCCGCTTAGAGGGCGAAAAAGCCACGGTGCAAGTGTATGAATCCACAGAATTTCTTCGTCCCGGTGACATTGCTCATGGTTTGGGGCATTCTTTATCCGTCGAATTGGGTCCAGGGTTAATGGGGAAAATTTTTGATGGTGTACAACGCCCTTTAGACAAAATTTTTGCAAAACAAGGTGATTACATTGCCCGCGGCTTAAGCATTGAGCCTTTAACGCGTGACACGGTATGGGATTTTTTCTCTAATAATAAACTGCCATTAGGCACACAAGTTGCGCCAGGCACTTTTCTCGGCAAAGTGCAAGAAACGGCATCTATCAGTCACCCCATCTTAGTGCCACCACACTGTCGCGGCGAATTGGTGGAATTAGCACATGCCGGTGAATACTCTGTTGAACATGTTGTTGCCAAAGTCAAACAGGACAACGGGGAGATTGTGTCTCTATCTCTTTTTCACCGTTGGCCTGTGCGTATTCCGCGCCCCTATCAAAACCGTGATCATGCCGTTTTGCCATTACTCACCGGACAGCGCATATTAGATACCTTTTTTCCCTTGCTCAAAGGGGGCAAAGGGGCAGTACCAGGACCATTTGGTGCGGGTAAAACCATGCTACAACAGCAAATTGCTCGCTGGGCAAATGCTGATATTGTGTAATGAGTTAGTTGACATTTTAGAAACTTTTCCTGAATTGACAGATCCCCACACAGGACGCTCTTTGATGGAACGCACCTTGCTTATTGCTAATACCTCCAACATGCCCGTTGTGGCGCGAGAAGCTTCTATTTATGTTGGGGTTACCATCGCTGAATATTATCGAGATTTAGGCTACGATGTTGTCATGGTGGCGGATTCCACCAGTCGTTGGGCTGAAGCTTTGCGCGAAGTCGGTGGACGTTTAGGACAAATGCCAGTCGAAGAAGGCTATCCCGCCTATCTCGCCTCACGACTTGCCGCTTTTTATGAACGAGCGGGGCGTGTTACCACCTTGGGCGGAAAAAAAGCCTCAGTAACGTTGATCGGTGCCGTTTCTCCCCCCGGTGGCGATTTTTCTGAGCCTGTCACCAGCCACACCAAAGAAATTGTACAAACATTTTGGGCTTTATCCAAAGAATTGGCTGATGCTCGCCATTATCCTTCAATAGATTGGAATGACAGTTTTTCCGATTATGTCAACATAGCCCAACAATGGTGGGCTGACAATATTGATAGCCATTGGCAAGAATACCGCAGTGAAGCCTTAAAATTGCTGGCTCATGCTGATGAATTGACGCGAATTGTCAATCTTGTGGGTCCTGAAGCCCTATCTCCTGCGCAACGTTGGATATTAAGCAGTGCCTCCTTGATTCGAGAAGGTGTTTTGCAACAAAGCGCGGTAGATGAAGTGGACAGTTTTTGTTCACCCGAAAAGCAAATGCTATTATTAAGCCTGATGCTAGAAATTCATCATCATGGCGTGAGATTGTTAGAAGCGGGCGTGCCAGTGCAACAATTATCTGAGTTAGCAGTGTTGGCGCGAGCAAGGCGTATCAAATCAGAATTTAGCAGCGTTGAGATTGATAAATTACGTCATTTTGAGCAAGACATTCAGGTAGCGTTTGATAAAATTCGGGTGGAATATGGCTATGAAAAGGGGGCTTAGCACTACAGGGATGAGTTATAAAGGGGATAAAACCCGTTTTGATTTATCCTTTTTCTTAGAGCCTGTTCTTTCATCTCCTTCACTCTAAAAAACCACTAATAACTACAAGGATTACTTTTAATAAAGGATAAGTCTTGCGCCACTTCATCGGTGGGGTTTATCCTTTATTAACTGATGTTACGCACTCTCGTTCCCAAGCTCCTGCTTGGGAATGCCTGTGGCGCGGCGAAGCAAAGTGGGACGCGAAGCGTCCCTGGGGGGGGCTAAAATGATGAAAATGACCTT
>CAYFOB010000341.1:0-5090 GCA_964344525.1 uncultured Thiomargarita sp. | reverse complement strand
ATAGAGCATCGGCCTTCTAAGCCGAGGGTAGCAGGTTCGAATCCTGCCGGGCGCGGATCAAATCGTTTTATGGTGGGTGTAGCTCAGTTGGTAGAGCCCCAGATTGTGGATCTGGTCGTCGTGGGTTCAAGTCCCATCACTCACCCCAATTTATCCTCTCCTCCAACACACTCCTCTGTTATGCTATCCAAAATACCGGCTAAGGTGTGTACCTAAAATTTTACCATTCCCATCATGTCAACTTATGCCATTGGCGATATACAAGGTTGTTACACCGAGCTACAGCGTTTACTTGAACATATCCGTTTTGACCCCAGCCAAGATATTTTGTGGTGTACTGGCGATTTAGTCAATCGTGGACCCAATTCTCTGGAAGTATTGCGGTTTTTTAAGGCCTTAAAAGAGCGCGCTGTTGTTGTATTGGGTAATCATGATTTGCATTTGCTAGCTGTTGCACAGGGCAGTGATCAGAAACCAGGCGACACACTCACGCCCATTTTGGAGGCGCCTGATCGTGAAGAATTGTTAGAATGGCTACGTTATCGTCCATTTCTGCATAATGATCTCGGATTCACCATGATCCATGCGGGCATTCCACCACAATGGGACTTGTTGCAAGCGCGTCGATGTGCCACTGAGCTCGAAGAAACCTTACAGGGGAAAAAATACCAAGAATATTTAGCGCATCTTTATGGTAATGACCCAAAAAAATGGTCAGAAGAACTCACGGGATGGGATAGGCTACGTTTTATCAGTAATTGTTTTACACGATTACGTTATTGCAACGCGAAAGGTAAATTAGCCTTGAAAAAAAAGCACCCCCCTTTACTTGACAATAATGATGAAGATAAGCCTTGGTTTTTGTGGCCTCACCATGACATGCAGATCATTTTTGGACATTGGGCAACACTCGGTCATTATATTGGCCACGGCGTCTATGCGCTAGATAGTGGATGTGTCTGGGGGGGCGCATTAACCGCATTGCGCTTGGAAGATAAACAGGTTTTTTCTGTATCTTGTAATGGAGAATGTGTACCTCCTGAGAAGTACCTTAAATAAGAGGCAAACACTGAACCTGTTGTTTGAATCAGAATTTTCAGAATGAAATCTTAAAATTCTGATTCAGACAAGAATTCCTTTAAGGCATTACCCACAATTTAATCGTATTATCATCATGTCCCGAAGCAAGCAGGCGTCCATCAGGGCTGAAGGCAACTGATCTCACATCCTTTTCGTCCACTTTTAGCGTTTTTAATTTTTTCCCCGTCTTGGCATCCCACAAATTGATACTTTCATTACTATTGGCGGAGGCAATGAGACGCCCATTGGGACTGAAAGCAACCGAAAACACGCCTCCAAATGCACCTTCAAGTCCTTTTAAAATATGCATTGAGTCGCCTGTGCTGGTTTCCCAGATTCTCACGTTGTTGCTTAAATCTCCTGAAATAATCTGATTTCCGTCTGGACTAAATGCAACAGAATAAACCGTCCGCATGCCATTTCCTTCTAAGGTGCGTAATAATTTTCCCGTTTTTGCTTCCCAAATGGTGATCGTTTCGTTAAAGCTGCCAGCAGCAATAAGTTGAGCATCTGGGCTGAAAGCAACAGAATAAATAGAATCTTGTCCTTTGATTAAACGTAATTCTTTAGCTGAGTCGATCTCCCAAAGTCTAACCGTTTTATCCCAAGCGCCCGAAACCAAAGTACGTCCGTCATGACTAAAAGCGATAGACTGCACAATGCCTTGGTGCCCTACCAATGTAGCAACGGTTTTTTCTCTATTTATATCCCACAATTTGATAGTTTGATCATTTCCGCCTAATGCCAGCAGATTTCCATTGGGATTAAAAGCAACGGTGAGTACATCATCTTGAAATTCTCGTAAAGTGGCTATTACTTGACCTGTATTGACTCCCCATAATTTGACTGTATTGTCATTGCTAGCAGATGCAATAACGTGCCCATTGGGACTAAAAGCGATGGCGTTGACATCACCATTATGTCCTTTTAAAATTTTATCTAATTGGCTTGATAGTGAAGGGGGTAAAACATTATCGGGTAATGGTGGCGATTCTTGTTTAGTCACATTATCGGATGGCGGTGACGTATTATCTATTTCGTCTAAAGCTTGTTCAATCGCATGCTTTGTCGTATTAGCAGAAGTTAAAACGGCATTCGCAGAATTGAGCAATTTCTCAGACATATTGCTAAATTGTTCCCCCCCTTGAATCCTGTTTAACTCATAAGCCACATAAGCGCTTTCCACCTGATCCTTAATCTCTTTTAAGGTCAAATTCAACTTCTTTTGAAGCTGCACCCATTTCACCCGAGAAATTTCTATTTTTTCAGCATATTTTGGGTGTTTGAGTTTTAGTTCATATAATTGCTCAATTTTTTCTTCGGTGAGAGAAATCTCTTCCTCAATTTTAGCAATTTTATTAGCGAGTTCAGGATTCATCTCTTTTAAAAAGGAGTTAACCGCTTTTTCTCCTTTTTGTGCCATCCAGGCTTCTTGACAAGATACTGTGATCAAAATCACAAAAAAGGGGAGACTTATTAATGCTTTTTTCATAGAATCAGATCGAAATAATAGTGGTAAAAACCGCAAATAACTACAGGGATTACTTTTAATAAAGGATAAGTCAAAACCTACCTCATCGGTGGGTTTAAAAGTAATCCTTGTAGTTATTTGCGGTTTTTGCTTGCATGATGGCGTTTGGAATCGTATTTCCTAATGTTTTCAATAATTACAATCGTCACCATCAAGCGCCCTAATAACACCATTCATAATTTTCATGCGCTTTGCTTGAACACCAATCGCTATTTTCAACGCTTTGGGATGATTACCAGCGCGAATTGCTGGGATAATCTGAGTTTCACGAGTGTTTTTAAACTGATGCCATGTGCTTTGGAAAATCTTCAATTGTGCATCATCATTTTTGTTGTCGTCCTTGAGCAGAATGTCAATTTCTTTTTCAAGCACTATACTTGCCTTATCAATTGCTCTCTTCAAAAAATCTTGTTCTGCCTTTTCTGTTGACATGACCATCATCATCAAATTTAAACGAGCATCAGCCAATGCGCTCTTGGCATTGCAAATAGTGCCTGCCTGAGCCCATTGCATCATAAACAAAAGGGCTATTATTCCAATAATCTTGTTCATATTGACCTTCTTTAAAGTGTGGTTAAATATCGTGGCAGAGCGTTGGAGTGTAAGGTCCACTCCAACGCTTTAGCACTTATTTCCTGCCATACAAGGACTTACATTGGGTTTTATCTTTGAGTACGGATTCACAATAGGGCAACATGTTTTTGGCTGGTACCGTGCAATTATCATCATAAACAGAATCAAGCGTCCATCTCACATAATCTAAGCGCTGTACCCATCGCCACAAACTACCTGCGCCTCTACAATCAGGTTCCCGCCCTCGGATTTCCTTGGCGACTTCCACGGCTGCGGCACAATCTGCAGGACTGTTTAGCTCACCGCAATAATACATATGCGTGGCTAACCTACCCCATTGATCATAATCAACCTCTCCAGTAAAAACTCTCATTGTTATGCAACGCACCACTTTTCCACCAGACTCAAAAGCAGAACGATAATCGCTATCACAATATGCCATTTCTCCTTTGCCACGCGCATCCTCAGCTGATGCGCGGAGTCCGAGCTCATCAACAAGATTGCACCAAGATTGCCTTGTTTTTGTACCAATCAAAAATCCCGCTCTCAACACTGCAGAGAGTTGCGCCTTATTGAGTGTCATGCACAACAACTTTTCTGGGGGCAAACCGGCTGCCTTCAAGCACCGCGTTCCAACTTCCCATTCCGCATCTGGAACTGCAGCACTTTGAACACTGAAAGAACTCATGCCGCTTAGTATAAATACCGCGACTCCAATGGTGATTTTAATTTTAGATCGTAACATTTTTGGCTCAAATTCCTATTAAAAAATTATAAATTGGTTATCCTTTGCTATAATTTATTGTGGTTCCTATTATTGATCTTAGATTATCTAAATTTGATGTCAATAGTTATCAGTTAACTTGACAAACGATTTTTGCCAGAAACTTGACGAATAGATGAACAACCAAACAATTTTAACGATTTTTTTAGCAATCATCATTACGGGTTGTGGTAACCCCTTGAACTTAGGAAAAATGGAAAATATCCTATCCCCTTGCCCTGACAAACCAAACTGTGTTTCTAGCCAAGATAAAAGTCATCACATTGAACCTTTCCACTACACAGGTTCACAAAAAACGGCTTTTGAGCAGCTTGTATCCATTATCCGCAAATGGCCTAGAACTAAAATTGTTACCCAAACAGAAAACTATTTACATGCAGAATTTAAAACCCCTTGGCTTAGGTTTACTGATGATGTAGAATTTCTTTTTTATCCGGCTCAACAAATCCAAGTCAAATCGGCTTCACGCCTTGGATATAGTGATTTTGGAGTCAACCGCAAGCGCATAAACGCTCTCAGAGCGCAGTTTGAAAAAGTCACTTCTAACCACATGCCCGTTTGATGCGCAGCGAAGCGGCGCTTTGCACATAATTGATGTTACGCATCTTGTTTCCAAACACCATCAGAATAACTACAAGGATTACTTTTAATAAAGGATAAACCCCACCGATGAGGTGGCGCAAGATTAGGGTTGTTGCAAAATAAAATCTCAAATTTCAAAAAATCCAATTTTTGGGCAATGGTTGTGCAACAACTCTATTATGTTATTCCCAATCCGAAACCGCCGCACTTCACTAAAGCACTCATCCCTGTCGTTTTAAAGGAATCAATAATGAGACATTTTAATTCTTATGGTCCAGTCAATTGTAAAGCACATTTTTGTGTGAAGCGTCAGGCGCTGATTGAAAATGGCGTTCAACAGCTCATTGGTAGTCCTGAAGAGGAAGGGGGACATTATTTCACCATTTGGGCACCTCGCCAAACGGGTAAAACGTGGCTGATGAGACAAATAGGACAAACCATTGCGCTTAAATATCCTGATGAATTTGCCGTTTTTAATTTTTCACTGGGTGCTTTGAGAGGGATTACGCCTTCTGAAAACTTGGATTTTCCAGAAAAGTT
>CAYFOB010000340.1:0-5103 GCA_964344525.1 uncultured Thiomargarita sp. | reverse complement strand
TTTTCTGAAAAGGTAAAGAGTCTTCTCTCATTTTTTTCCAAAACAGCCTCTAACGTCTCTAAATGAGTGGGCAGAACAGCTTGATCATAATATTTTGCCCGTTTTTGCGCATAAGTTTTCCAATAGGCTTTATTTGTTAATACAATCGCCCATTGTCCAATAGCTATTTTCCAAATGTCATGGACATTTTCTTTCTCAGCCCAAGCGAGATAAAAAAGTCCCAATTGGTGAGCGAAACCGATATCACTCTGCATGAGGCGAATAAACTTGAGTTTTTTAATGTGTTCTTTCAAGGTTTCTGGTTCGATCAGTGTTTGATCAGAAACATCGACAATATTAATACTATCTCGAACCAGTTTTTCCAATAATTGAGAGGTTACCACTGCCATTGGTACTTCGGCGGCTAAAAATAAATCACCCTCATTGCTTTGGCAAATTTTATAAATGTCGGCTGTGTGAGTCGCTCGCAAGAAACTGTACAAGACTTCACTTTTATCTAGTGAATCATAAGTGATAGGCACTAAAATTCTCACAAAATCGTCTATGACTTCTAATTGAACGGTCAGTGTTCCATATTCATCAGTGTCAAAGTTTTTTGAAGTAAAGCTTGGATGGTTTCTTCAGCATCTTCGTTATTTGTGACTTCTTGAAATAAGGTTTCCAAAAGGAGTTCTCTCAGTTTTTCGTCATCATCGGTGCTGACCTCAATTTCCCTTTTAACATCTAATAGTTCGCTTTCCCACTCTTTATTCTCCTCATCCATTTCCAAACCTGTTTCTAATATTTGGCGGGCTTCTTCAAGTAATGAACGCGCTTGTGCATTTTGATCAGCACGAAAATGAGAAGCTGCCTTTCCCCTGAGCGCAGTGACTAAGTTTGTGCGAGTGCGCGGAGCATGAGTATCTATTTCTAATGCCTCACGCAGAGCCGTAATAGCGTCATCCCAGCGACTTTCATTGCCAGCTTTGACTCCGATATCTGTTAACAATTCAGCCAATTTGCGTTTCCATTCCTTATTATTTTGATCTATTTTTAATCCGGCTTTCAATATTTGACAGGCTTCTTCAAGTAATGGATGCGCTTTTTGACGGGCAGAAGCCGCTTGACCTCGGAGCGCAATAACTAAGTTTGTGCGAGTGCGTGGGGCATGAGGATTGATTTCCAAAGCCTCGCGTAGTGCCGTAATCGCGTCATCCCAGCGACTTTCATTGCCGGCTTTAACTCCACTATCTGTCAATAATTCGACCAACTTAGTGATAATCTGATCATGTTTGCCCAGTAGTTGCGTGGCTGTTTTTAACAGTGAAATGGCTTCATCTAAGTGTTTTTCGTTATCAAGTGCCATTGCCCTGCTCACTGCGATTTCGGCTTGTAAATCTTGAAACTGTTTTTTTGCATCAATCTCGGTTGCGACTTCTAGCGCATTTTGCCAATATTGTTGCATCGCTGCCGTTTGAGGTGGATTGTCCAAAATTTGCTGTTTACCCAGTGCGGTATAGGCTTTTGCCAGGAGCTCAGCGGCATGTTGAAATAGCAAATGACCTCGATTATCCAATTGTGCATAAGCAGGATTGCGCCTGGCAAATTGCTCACAATCTTCGGAACAAACACGCGGCATGAGCGATGATTGATGAGTAGCCTTAAATAGCCTTGGCATGTTCACAATTATAAATTTTTACTTGCTGTAAATTTTCCTGTGATGCTCCACACACCCCTAAATCCCCGAATCTGAGTGGACTTTTAAGTTGTTGAAATTGTTGACTTTTTAACTCCCCTCTTGAGAGGGGATTTAGGGGTGTGTAGGTTTTCACAGGATTTTTTACAGCATGAATTTTTATACACTAATCTTCAATAACCAAGGACTTTCAAAATCATTCGGCTTAAAGTGCAAGCTAGTTTTTTTTCTTGCTAGGAGAATTGTGATATCATTTAAACTATTTAAATATTAGCTGATGTTACGCACTCAGATTCCACCCCACTCATTGCATAGCGAAGGGGAATGCATTCCATAGCATAGCTTGGGAACGAGAATAAGCACAAGTTTTCAGGTATAATGAGCCAGTCAATTTGGTGGTCAATTGATTGTTTGGTGTCTGTTAATAGCCTGCTTTTAAAGTAGGTGATTGGTTACCAGTTATCAGTTAACAGCTTTATTTAAATACCTGAAAATTTATGCTTCAATTAAGTACTTCGTCGTGGGTGTGCGGAATGTCGGTTTTATGTTGATTTTTATACAAGATTTGTGGTAAAAAATTAATTTGCTTTGTGAGAGCTCTCACAGGATTTCGTACTGAATCACAAATTTTTTACACAAAATATAGGAAAAGCAGATGACAGAAAATTTTAAAGCTTACGCATCTCTCAAAGTTGGAGAACGTCTACAGTTATGGGAATATGAACCAACTCCACTGGGAAAAAAAGAGATTGAAATTCGGATTACTCATAATGGATTATGTCATACTGATCTTCACATGCGTGATAATGATTGGGGTATCAGTAGTTATCCCCTAGTTCCTGGACATGAAGTAGTTGGTAAAGTAACTCAACTGGGAAAGGAGGTCACTTCATTAAAAGTGGGTGATAGAGTTGGCTTTGGTTGGATTAGAGATGCTTGCAGAGAATGTGATCCTTGCTTAAAAGGCGAAGAAAATGTCTGTCGTCATGGCTACACTGGATTGATTGTAGGCAATCATGGTGGTTTTGCGGACCGACTTCGAGCCCCTGCTGACTTTGCCTATAAAATTCCTGACGCGCTGGATTCTGCAAGTGCAGCACCGCTTTTATGTGCTGGGATTACCGTTTATACGCCTTTGCGTACTTATATCAAACATCCCGCGATGAAAGTGGGGGTTATTGGTGTTGGGGGACTCGGACATCTTGCCGTGAAATTTGCCAAAGCAATGGGAGCTGAGGTGACCGCATTTTCTACCTCACCTAATAAAGAAGCTGAATCCAAGGCATTTGGAGCACATCATTTCCAAGTGTGGGAAAATGCAGAGCAGATGAAAAAAGCAGCAGGTAGCCAAGAACTCGTCATTAACACAGTTCCTTCAGAGATTAACTGGGATACGGCTTTTAATCTGGTCGGAAATAATGGTACATTGTGTCTCGTTGGCATTCCAGCCTCTTCAATCACAATTCCGATAATACCGTTGGTATTTGGACAAAAAACGGTTGCAGGGAGTATTGTTGGAGGACGACGTTTTATGCGAGAAATGTTGGATTTCGCTGCCGTTAATAACATCACACCTATGATTGAAACGATGCCATTAAGCCAAATCAACGAAGCGATGGACAAAGTGGCTGCCAATAAGGCGCGATATCGTATTGTGTTAGCCTCAGAATAGTTCTATTGTTGGAGCGCAAGCTTCCAACAAAATTGACAGACTACAAGGAAGGTTGTTGATTCTGAGTTTTTTTCTTTTCAAACTATTTTTCTTATCTGAAATCTGGAAAAGATTATCGTGGTGGTGTTACGACTTACGCTAAAATAAAAAATGATGTATTACGTTGGTTAGCCGAAGACTGTACCGCTTATCTATCGACTTTTTTTATACCATAGGTTGATGGCTGCTTGTGGAGCACTTTAACTATAGCTTTGCACTCCAATAAAATCAACGTTTTCTTGGAGTGCAGCGCTCTATAGTCGCCCTAACCCAATTTGCACACTTCGAGAATTAGGCGTAATCCGCCGATCCTCCGGCACAAAAAACCACACATCACGTTCAATCATTTCTGGCAACAATTTATCCAAAATAGACGCATCATCTTCCCCAAAAACATAAAACCCTTTTTCCACAATTTGTTGCGATATCCGCAAAAATTCCTCCTTCCGTCCTGTCGTGTCGCCCCGGAGATGACGATATAAATCAAACAATTTACCTTCTATTTTTTTCAAATAGCGCTCACACATTTCCGGAATAGTGCCCTCCCCATTTCGATGATGTGTAAGCACTTGCCAAATTTCCCACGGACTGCCGCCAAAACTCTCCCAAATCATTTCAGCATCATTGGGGGAAACTCCTTCATCCTTAAGCCAAGCCAGCGTCGTTGCTTTATCTAAATGATCAAGTAGAAAAAAATCTGATGTTTGAGCCAATTTAGAGCTTTGGTACAGCTCTTCAATAAAGTAACTATCAGAAGTCGCACAAACAACATGCGCTAAATGTTTGGTTTTGGTTATTTCAATGAAGAAATTAAAGAGCTCATCAATCAAATAACGTTCACCATTCAGGTAGATGTTTTTGAGTTCTTGAATTTCATCAATGATAATAATTGGAATAATGCCTTTTTCTCTGGCTTGTTTCAACTTAGCCGACATCACACCAAAAGGATTTTCCTTGAGAAAGTTTTCATCCGCCACCCCAATGCTAAAAAAACCAGCGTTAAAGGTAATGCCGGATGCAATATCTTGGAATTTTCCCCGAAAATCTTGTGGAAAAAACACATTGAGGAAACTTTTAAAATCATAAATCAAGACATTTCTCAAGCTAATGTGATTGATAGCATGTTTTTTCGTATCTAATTCTTCAATCACTTTGAGGAGCAACGAACTCTTGCCAGATGATTTTGGTCCATAGATAAACAGGATCGAATCTGGCACAGTCGCAAAAAATTTCTTCAGATTTTCAATTTCTTTGATCCTACCAACAAATGGTTTTCCCTTAAAAAGGTTATCTTTTTTCATGATTTATTTGCACTTTCCTGATACAATTTGATTGTAATCAAAATCAACAATAACTTTTTGTTCTTGCCTATTCACTTTTACAGTAAAGCCTCTATTGCTATAGCTACTTGCGCATATAGTTTGCCTAAAACTCCTTTCAGTATCCGGGTATTTGCCACCTGCTTCTTGGTGTTTCCACCCAAATTCCGGAAATTGCTGTAATAGAATAGCTTAAATTGCTCACGTTTCTGAAAAACAACAAAAGGCAATGCAATTAATGTGGCCACTGTTTCAAAAAAAATACTGCATGTAACAGAATAAATAGTGGTGCCAATAACAGCTATTGGTATTCGTAAAAGTGTAATAACTATATCCATAATCATTATAAAATGGGAACTATTTCTTTGCTTGAGGCAAATAAATATCTCATGGAACTT
>CAYFOB010000339.1:0-5114 GCA_964344525.1 uncultured Thiomargarita sp. | reverse complement strand
GGCCTGGAAATTTCCGCCATCCTGCACTAGCCGCATGGAATCGCATGGCATTGCTGGACGCATTCAAGTCTCTGAAAGCGTTTATAACATTTTGAAAGATCAATATGTTTTGATTGAGCGGGGAACTATTGCGGTGAAGGGGAAAGGTGAAATGATAACTTATTTTTTGGAGGAGAAGCGTCGGTTGGACTGATGCAAGGAAATTCAACAATTTCATTCATTGGAGTTCGCTATAGCAAACTCCAATTGAAGTACAAGAATTAATAAATTGGGATTGCAGCGTAACCTTTAGTGTGATAACCGATTAGGGAAACGTAGGTATTAGCCACCGGTTTGATACCGGGCAGAATAGTGCTATTATCCACCCCAAACAAACGAGTCGCCAACCCACAAACTTCCATTTTGACCCCGGGTTTCTTTTGCATATCTGCCAGTATTTCGGCAATCTCATCCAACGAATCATAATGTTCCAGTGAAATATCTTCACGATCAGTGGAAATTAACCTAACAACACCGCCATGAAATGCGAAAATCATATCAGGGATCACATTCTGTTGGACCAAGCCATTATAGGTTTCCCGTATAACCGTGAGGAAGATAACCAACTTTGCCGGATTATCCATGGCAATATCCCACACAACTTTTCCTGTCGTGACACCTTTTAAGGCCTCAGAGTCATTTAGCTCTTCCGCAGTAGCCGTAAAAACACTGAAAGTGAGTATCAACGTACTCATCAAAGTTGACAAATATTTCACAATGATTTCTCCTTAGGGGCATCTTTTAAAAATAAAATAAGTAAATTTCTGTTCCACATTTGCTGGCGTAATATGTCCCTCATTCTGCACATCTAACAATTTAAACTCATCACCCATTTCGTGGCATAACAATGGGGCATCGTATCGTATGACATCAAGCTCACTACATTTTTTAGGACCTTCCATCGCAAAGGTAGCGATAATAAGATGACCACCGGGGACTAATGTGTTTTTCAAAACACGAACATACTGTTTTCGATCTTCTGCCTGAGTAAGAAAATGAAAAACCGCACGATCATGCCAAAGTTCAAAGGAGTGAAGCGGTTCAAATTGAGTCACATCCGTTTCATACCATTCAACTTTATTCGCCTTTTCTCCCAGGCGTGTTTTGACCTGTTGCAAAGAATGTGCAGAAATATCAAGTACCGCTAATCGCGCATAATTGGCATTTAAGAGAAAATCCACCAATACAGATGCGCCACCTCCTACATCTATGAGGGGTTGCGTTTTTTCTAGCCCGGTAGCCTCAATCAGTTTTAATGACAATGTTGGGTGTGTTTGATACCAACTCACCGACGAAGGTGATTTTTTTTGATAAATCTGTTCCCAATGTTTTTTTTGGAAACTTGGTTTACTTTCATTTTTCACCAAAGGCTCCCATTAAAAAAAGAGTCTACCATGCACATATAGCTTTTCAGTAGGAGTTCAAACTTTAGTTTGGAAGAGCCAAGATAAATCTTGGACTCCTATCTGAAAAACTATGGCAGGTAAATTTTAATATTCAATAGAATAGTTGAATATTGTGCGCCACATAAGATAAATGATTTGGAGTCACATGTCAACAGGAAATTTTAAACACAAACTTTTTAACCAGTTTGCTCGCGTTGGCAAGGCGTTAAGCAACGGCTATCGCCTAGAAATACTAGAGTTGATCGCCCAAGGTGAGCGCAATGTGGAGCGCTTAGCTAAATTAGCTGGCTTGACGGTAGCTAATACCTCCCAGCATCTTCAACAATTGCGCCAGGCTGGGCTGGTGGTAGCACGCAAACAAGGGCAGCATGTTTATTACGCCTTGGCTGATGATGAAGTGATCAAATTGATGCGGGTACTGCGCCAAGTGGCAGAGCGTAATTTGGCGGATGTGGAAAAATTGGTAAATACCTATCTCAAAGCCAAGGACGACTTAGAGCCGCTGCCAGCGCAGGTTCTTTTGCAGCGGGTGCGCGATGGTATCGTGACAGTGTTAGATGTCCGCCCGCCAGAAGAATACGCAGCTGGCCATTTGCCCAGTGCAGTCAACATCCCCTTAGCAGAACTTGAAGAACTTTGGCCCAAACTGGTAGGTAGCAAGGAAATTGTAGCCTATTGCCGGGGGCCTTACTGCGTCCTGGCTTATAGTGCTGTGGAAAAATTGCGTGCCAAGGGGCATCGCGCTAGGCGCTTTGAAGAGGGTTTCCCAGAATGGAAGGAGGTGGGGCTACCGGTGGAGGAGTAAGCAAAAAGATTGTCTGAATCAGAATTTGCAGACAAAATTTCTGATTCAGACAGACTATTACGAACAACAAGTAGACGTTGATGCGATTTGCACCGGTGGACATGCTACTGTTCCATAAGAACAAAAAACACAACAGTCTCCACTCAATGGAGAAAGAACTTTACCACAACCCGTACACTCGTAAAAATACTGGCAAGCCTCTGTTGGCATGATTTCCTTTTTTTGATGTCCACAATGAGGACATGTAATAATGGATTCTAATATCATAGCGTTAGTCCTTGACAAAGGATGGATAGCCAGCATTGGTTGTTGCTTTTGTGAGTGCCTTGATGTTGGTTATCTTATTGTCAAAGATAACAATGGCTTCTTTGTCTTTATAAGACACAGAAACTTGCCTAACACCATCCACCTTTTTAAGGCTTTTTTTGATCGTGATAGGGCATAACCAGCATGACATCGTTGGAACAGATAATGTCACGGTTTGTTCAGCCGCATCGATGCTACCATTTGGCAACAGGCAAAATGCGCATAAGCACAGTATCTTTTTCATAGCGATTCTCCTTAAAAAAATAAAGGCATAAAATAAGGCGAGCCTAAAGATAAAACACAAATAACAACAACAAACCAAAATAAAATTTGATATTTACGTTGAATACGAGGCTCAGCGCAGGCTGTGCCATGTTCACATGTTTGGGCTTTAAAGGGGCGAAAAATTTGCCAATAAGCCAAAAATAGAAACAAGACAGTAACAACTATCAAAATGGGGCGATATGCCTCAAGTATGGTCAAATTGGCAACCCAACTACCACTTATCCCAAGCATCAGCAAAACCAATGGACCAAGGCAACATAGTGATGCCCCCACGGCTGCGCCTAAACCGCCAACTAGCGAAAAAATACCCATTTTTTGAGTCATCATTTTTCTCCAGTGAAAAGTCGGCGAGCAGTTTAAACCCTGTACCATACTACGGAGTCAAGCTTTTTTTTTAAAAAATTTTTTGGCTTGAGTCTATAGTACGGTATGCGCCCACATAAGGAGGATATTGTGAAATTACAGACAATTGGTCAACTTGCTAAGTCCACCAAGGTGAGTGTCGAAACTATCCGATTTTATGAAAAGCAAGGATTGATCGCAGAACCTCAGCGCACTCCATCGGGCTATCGACAATATTCATCTGATAGCATTCGTCGTATTCGATTTATTCAACGAGCAAAAGAATTGGGTTTTACCTTAAAGGAAATTGGTGAACTTTTATCACTTAAAGCAACGCCTGGCATTTTATGCGCAGACATTAAGGCACAAGCTGCCACTAAACTGGAAAATATCAACAATAAAATCCTGACACTGGAGCGCATGAAAAATGCCCTGATGACTCTGATAAAAAAATGCCCTGATGCAGGCGCTGTTAGCGAATGCCCCATTTTAGATGCGCTTGATCATGATAAAAATCATTAAAAAAACACTTATGTTGGCTTGACTTGTGAGCTAGACACAAGTTGTATGATGTTGGGTTTTAATAACGGGAGACGAAAAAATGACAAAAACCTATTTTCTAGGTTGAGCATCAAATCATCGAAACTTCTATCCCGAGCTATCTTACAGCTTGGAGAAGCAGGGATATTGTTATCGCAGGTAATCAGGAGACAACTAAGGATTGGTGGGCACGTCGAGGAGACTTTGAATTATTTATCTCAGTGTTTGTTCTGAATGAAGTATTAGCTGGTGACACCGAGGCTGCAAAATTGAGGATACAAGCATTGGATGGGATTCCTGAAATTAAAATTTCTGAAGAGGTAGAAATCATTGCAGAACGGTTATTGTCTCAAACTTCACTACCTCCTAAAGCTAAGGTTGATGCGTTACACATTGCAGCTGCGACTATTGGCGGCATGGATTATTTGCTCACACATTGCAAATCCCGTGCTTAGGATCAAAATAGAATCCGTTATTCGTTCAATTGGTTATGAACCACCAGTGATATGTACACCGCTAGAACTTTTGGAGGCTTGAAAATGACAAAAAATCCAATTCTTGATGAAATCCATAAGATTCGTATAGATTATGCGGAGCGGTTTGGTAACGATTTACATGCTATATGCCAAGATGCACTGCAAAAACAAGGACGAGATGGGCGACAAGTGATTCTTACAAAGCCTAAACCCGCATTAAATATTTTCCACGAGAATGCTAAATAAGGATTTTGTAATCCTACTTTGTCAGATTTAAAGTAACTTGTTGATTTTTAATAATATTTTAAAATAGTTGCAAAATGATAAATATAATAAAATCAATGACTTAAATATAATGTGACAAAGTAGGACTAAAAACTTCAATGATTTATTCGTTAATTTCTAAATTCGTTGTACTTGGTTCAAAAAAACTGAAAGGAGGTAAGCCCTGCTTATATGTAAAACACGTAATACATGTTAGGAATGCTCACAAAATAACTTCCCAAATTAATCTGTTTAGTACAACGGATTTACGGAATCAACAAATAAGGCAACACCACATCTTGATTTATCCGTTTTTTCAACTAAGTTGCACTAAATACAGGCAAATACAAAAGGAAAAACAGATGTCCAATATTTTTCGATCAGATTTAGAACTGATCACCGAGATTGAAAAACAAATAGGTGAGGGAATTCTACACCTTGAAGTAGAAGGAGATATTGCAAAAGTACTTAGAGAAATTGAGCTAACAAAAGCAGGTAAGAGAAACTTGGAAAAGCTATATGAATTATTTGAACAGATATCGCATAATAACTATCCAAATACAATTTTTTTAAACACTAATAACAGAATTGTTTATTTTAACTCGATGTTCAAGTTAGTAAATAAAAATATTATTAAGTACTAATATAGGA
>CAYFOB010000338.1:0-5127 GCA_964344525.1 uncultured Thiomargarita sp. | reverse complement strand
TTGCAAAATTATGTCAATAAAAAATACGATGGAGTGCCACGTCAAATTCACGTCAAATCTAAAAAAAAAGGTCGCTTGACCATACAATGTGATGAGATGTGGTCTTTTGTGGGTAAAAAGAGTCAAAAATATTGGATTTGGTTAGCAATAGATGTTGACTCCCGTGAAATTGTCGGAGTTTATATTGGTAGCCGTGAGAAAGAGGGGGCTCAAGGCCTGTGGGATTCTTTGCCAGCCGTTTACCGTCAGTGTGCGGTTTGTTACACGGATTTTTGGGAAGCCTATCAGGCCATTTTTCCCAAAAAACGGCATCATGCTGTCGGTAAAGAAACTGGGCAAACCAATCTCATAGAAAGGTTTAATAATACATTGAGACAACGTGTGTCTCGTCTGGTAAGAAAGACTCTTTCTTTTTCTAAAAAAGTTGAAAATCATATTGGGGCTATTTGGTATTTTATTCATCACTATAATGCGAGTTTAGCCTAACAAAAAAAATTATATATCACTACTTTTTGGGCACTACCAATTTTTTTTATAAAAAATATTTGAAAACCGTGCTTTTTTTTCCACTCACTTGCCATCTGGATAGTGTTGAATAGTTTTATACTGGGCGCCACTTTTGCTATGGGTGCAAGTAAACCTTGCACTCCGAATTGTATATTTAGTATAGTTATAATCTATACCTAAATTATATTTATAAAAAGGAGATTTAATGGAATTTTATTTGCGTGTTGAAGGCGTTAATCTCGCCAATTTTATTTTTGATACGATGGATTTGAGCACCGCACGAGGAGGGGGGTTGCTTTTGTTGGAGGCCATCAATCAAATTGAGGCGGAGTTTAAATCTAAGGTTCAGGCTATTAGTACGGGTGCCTCCTCTGGTTTGTTTTCGTTTACGGCGACGCGCTTGGAAAAAGCAAAAGAATTGCTGCAGCAGGTGGTTAATTTTTTGAACCAAGATGAAAGGTTTAAACAGGCGACTTTTGTTGTTGATATTCTCCCGGTGGGGCAAAATTTTACTGTGGATAAGGAAAAGTTATTGGCTTTAAATCGTTGGCAACAAGTGCAAAGCCCAACTGTTGTTTTTCCAAAGAGTCATAAGAAATTTGATCGCCCAATTTGTAGCATTGATCATATTCGTCCTGTTGCACAAAAAGGTCCTGAAAATGAAATGATCAGTGAGTCGGTGTATCAGCGGCGTCAGTATGGGCGGCAAGAAAAACAGGCGTTTTATAAGCGACAAACTGGCTTAGGTCATTTGCCTGCTTTTGTCACTGATTTGGATAAATTATCGACTGACGAAAAACGGGGTAATTTGCACCATAAAATCGCTGTGATTTATTTGGATGGTAACGGTTTTGGTCAAATTCAACAGAAAATTTGTCAAGGGGCGGAGGCTTTGCGAGACTTTGATCAACAAATCAAGGAGTATCGGCGTCTGTTTCTCCATGATTTGCTGAATGAGACTATTGATAAAGAACCCTGGATTTATGAGCATAAGCATCGTTTAGAAATCCTTCTTTGGGGGGGCGATGAAATTTTGTTAGTTGTACCTGCTTGGTTAGGTTGGTGGACATTGGATTATTTTTTCACTAAGTCCAAAGAGTGGAAATTTAGGGATCATCAGTTGACTCATGCAGCAGGGTTGGTGTTTTGTCATCATAATGCACCGATTCATCAAATCACGAGTTTGGCTAAACAATTGGGGGATTTGGCTAAAAATAAAAAGGATGGGAGAAAAGCTAATTATGTCGCTTATCAAGTTTTAGAATCTTTTGACTATGCTGGAAACAATTTGAAAGAGTTTAGAAATCAGCAATGTGGTCAATCGGGTTTAACATCGGATGATTTGGTTATTCCTGGGGATTTAATGGGGCAAGCATTGCTTGCCATGGATCCAATTAAGCGTGCTATTCCTAAAGGGAGAGTGTATGCCATTGTGCAAGCTCATGCCGAGCAATTGATGAGGGAGGGTGAAGCGCATTTGAAAGTTACAGCACCAGAGTATTTTGAAAAATTGCGTGCTTGCTTTGGTGACGCTTTTTGGGTGCATTTGATTGAATTATGGGATTATATTGATTTTTGGGACTCTATAAGATGAATATTACCAAACTTGACATCAGCCTCACGGTGAGAGCGCCTTTTATTACGCAATCTTCATGTCCAATGGATTATGGGTTGGATGCTGCCTTGGCGCGTGAAGATGATCAATTTTTTATTCCTGGCACTTTGCTGGTTGGTAAGTTGCGCGAAGCCTGGTTAGAGTTGGATGATTTCGGGGATTTTAAACAGGATGTTTGTGATTGGCTGGGAGAAGAGGAGGAAGAGGATTCACAAGATGTCTTATTCAAACCTAAGCGTTTACATATTGGCAATTTAAAAACCTCAGCAAAATCGAAAAAAGAAAACAATTATCGTATTCGGATGGATTCTCAACGCAAAACGGTTGAAAAGGGGGCTTATCTTGTCACCGAACGTCCTTTTGCGCCTGGTGAATCTGTTACTTTTCAAGGTGTTGCCCGTTTTGTGGCGCGTGATGAAAGCGAACTCAAGCGTTTAATTCGTGATTTAGAAATTGGTTTGAAATGGGTTTCTCAAGTGGGGGCTTATCGTACTGTTGGTTTTGGGGAAGTGATTGGTGTTGATATTCAGCCTGTGACGGAGTCCAAAAACTTAAAAGAAGTGCCCACGGATTTGAGCCGTTATGATTTGATTATTCACCCGGAATCTGCTTTTTGTCTGGCAGAGCGTCGTCTTGCTCTGAATTTATTTAAGTCCAGTGATGTTATTCCTGGTGGGGCGGTTTTAGGCGCTTTAGTCACCATGTGGCGGAGCTTGTTGGGGCAAGGGAAAATTGATCAACATTTTGATGCTGAGCGTCCAGAATTGGGGCAGTATTTTAATCAGCTCCATATAACGCATGCTTTTCCTGGCACAGATTCAGGGCGTCCTACTCGACAACCTTTGTCTTTAGTTAAGGCAGGTAGTCATTTGTATGATGTGGCGTTATGTGAAGGGGCTGGTTTGATTAATGGTGAGGCGCCAGCGTTTTCTGTTGATTGGAAAGAGTCTGCAGATGTGAGTCAATTATTTGGTTGGGCAGAGGTTAAACGTGAATTACGCGTACGCACGGCGATTGATCCTAAAACACGTCGCGCTGCTGATGAGGCATTATTTGCATACGAGATGATTGTTCCGACGATTGCTTGGCATGCCTGTTTAGATTTATCAGATGTGCCAGAGTCAGCGCGTCCTAAAGTGGTTGAACAATTGCAGTCTTTAATGGCATACGGATTGATGGGCATTGGTAGAACTAAGACTTATGCTCAAGTTGAATTGCAAGCGCATCAGATGCCGCTTGATTTGCAAGAAAAGGAAGATTGGGTACTCACTTTGCAAACGCCTGCTTTGTTATGCAATCCTGATCATTATTTGAACCTGCAGAATGCTTATGCCCAAGTCTTTAAGGAACTTTCTGGTGGGCGATTGGAATTAGTGCGTTTTTTTGCCACACAATCTTTGGCAGGAGGCTATTATTTGTGGCGGCGTTTTCAATCTCCAAATAATTATCAGCCTTATTTGTTAACGGATGCGGGCAGTGTGTTTGTGTTACGTGGGGCAGTTAAGGATTTGATTGAAAAATGGGCAAGAAAGGGGTTACCGTTGCCAAAATGGGCGGTTGAAAAATATCAACGTGCTGGAAAACCTGGGGATTTTTGGGCTAATTGTCCTTATATTCCTCAAAATGGTTATGGGGAAATTGCGGTTAATTTGCCAATACATTGGGATAAAAAGCCGTCAAAAGAAGATTTTGTGCCTATTTAAATTGTTCCCACTCGAAGCAGAGCTTCGGGGCATGCATTCCCAAGCGGGCGCTTGGGAACGAGAAGAAAGTCCCCTCTTGAGAGGGGATTTAGGGGTGTGTGATTGTGTAAAAAAACGGCGTAATATAAATATTGTACTAGGGAGGAGAAAAAAAATGAGTTTTCAAACCCGTTGGTGTATCACTGGCACTTTAACTGTACGCACTGCTTTGCATATTGCTTCTGGTACAGCCACGGAAAAAAAAATTAATGATCAAGTTGTTCAAGTGATGGGGGTTGCATTAGATGCCCAAAATAGCCCTTATATCCCAGGTTCGACTTTAAAGGGGAATTTACGGGCGTGGTTAGAAGCGCGTGTTAAAAAAATGGATTTATTAAATAGCGTTTTTGGTAGTCGTGTGGCAGGGGGGAAAGCAGAATTTTGGAATATGCAGATTATAAATGGTTCTAAAGAGCGTGAGTTAGAAGTTGGCGTGACTATTGATCGTGTGACGCGCACTGCCCGTGAAAAGAAGTTGTTTTATCGTGAAATTGTGCCGCCTCTTGTCAGTTTTGGGGTACGTATCACTGGAAAAGGTTTGGATGAGGAGGAAGTGGCTTTGTTATTGGCTGGCTTAGGTGGGTTTAATGATGATGAACAGCCTGTCAGGTTAGGTGGTAGCAATGCTCAAAATAAGGGGATGATGGCGTGGCGTTTAGAGAAAATTGAGCGAGTTGATGAGGAGACAGTAAAGGCGTGGTTGGCAAAAGGGGCAAAGGATATGTGGTACACTGCTTTGCAAGCGGTTGATCAGGCAAAGGAAGCACGCTTGATAAAGCAGGGGAGTACATTGGTTGGTGGACATCAGCCCTCTTTGCAGTTACATTTTCAATTGGTGTTTGAGAGTCCTTTTTTGGTTAATGATCCTTTTAAGAACGATGAGCAGGATCATCAGCCACGACAGGATTATCAGGGTAATGTGGTGTTACCAAGTAGTTCTTTACGTGGGGCTATTCGAGCACAAGCTGAGCGTATTATTCGGACTTTGGGGGGGCAGGTTTGTTTTATTGATGATGAGGCTTGTCAAGCGGTTGAAAAGTATGAGGAGGTTGAAAAAAATCTATGTCTTGCCTGTCAATTGTTTGGAGGCACTGGATGGCAATCGCCTATTCAAATCAGTGATTTTTCCTTAGTCAAGGAACAGTCGACGTTAGCGCAGGAATTTGTGGCGATTGATCGTTTTACTGGTGGGGGCGCTGAACATTTGAAGTTTAAGAGGCTGTTTTGGAAAAAAATGAGAGAAGACTCTTTACCTTTTCAGAA
>CAYFOB010000337.1:0-5128 GCA_964344525.1 uncultured Thiomargarita sp. | reverse complement strand
TATAGCCAAAATTAAAATTAAAGACCAACATCTTTTTCTGAAAAGCTATATATTTTATTGGGCACCGCCTCTGGTTTTACGCTTGCAGCCGCATTTTCCGCCTATATCGGTACTGATGTTGTAGGTTTTTACGCCTTATGGGCGGTAATTTTAACCTTTGTTGCTTTTATAACTCGTACTGCCAGTTTGATACGCAATAGCCGCTTAAAAGCAAAATCAAATCTACGATCCGCGATTGGTGTGCGCCATACAATGATTGCCCAAAAAACGCAGGGCGCGATGTGTGGCTCTTTTAACACCCGCGAATTTTTTCATGGTAAATCATTAAAAAAGCTAAAAGCGGTTAAAATGATTTTTTTGTTATTGCTATTTATCATACCAATAGCCCTTCTATTGGCGGCGGTTTCAAAATTTTCAGCCACTAATTTATTTATAGCGGCTTTTGTCATCCAATACCTGGGACTGATTGCGGAGCGGTGGTATTTTTTTACTGAGGTGAGACATCCACAGAATCTTTATTATCAGTCGGTGGCTTGAGCATTCCCTTTATCACGCATCATTAACCCTATGAACAACAAGCACCGCAAAACACTCGAAGCCATCTTTACTGATCCCATCAATGGCAACATGGAATGACGCAAGATTGAATCTTTGTTTGTTGCGCTTGGTTGTGAAGTCATTGAAGGTAGTGGCTCCCGCGTTACCTTCTTGCTAAATGGTTGTCGCCGGGATTTCCATCGTCCTCATCCAAATAAGCAGGCACTTAGATATAGGCTCCAAGAAGCAAGAGAATTTTTAGAAGAGGCAGGTATTACTCCATGAACGCGATGACCTATAAGGGCTACGTGGCCCGCGTTGAATATGATGCTGAAGACCGTATTTTTGTTGGCCATGTTATTGGTATTAAAGAGGCAGGGGCCTTTCACGGCAGCACAGTTGATGAATTGGATGCTGCTTTTCAAGAAACGGTAAATCATTACCTAGAAATTTGCGAAAAACTTGGGCAAAACCCCAATAAGTCCTATTCAGGCAAGCTGATGTTGCTGGTTAAACCAGAGGTTCACGCAGCAGTTGCAACTGCTGCCGAGGTAAGCGGCAAAAGCATTAACCAATGGGCTGAAGAGATATTAGGTAAGGCGGCTATAGTACACTGTTGAGGTGATTTTTTAGAAAAAATCTGTTAAGTACCAGAAATTTTCTGGTATTTTGGAGTCCTTCGCTTACGCTTTGGACTCCATTCAAAAAATTAAAGCGGGCTAGGAATAATATCATACTGTTCTTGCGAAGACGATTCTACCTGAAATCGAATACTGCTACCAATAAATTCTTCCAATTCTGCAACACTGCTTGATTCTTCATCCAACATCAATTCAACCACTTCTTGGGAAGATAACACCAAAAATCCTTGTGTTTCAAATTGTCTCGCATCACGCACAAGTTCTCGGAAAATCTCATAACACACGGTTTCTGTTGTTTTAATTGAACCACTGCCGCCACAGGTGGGACAAGTTTCACATAGCACATGTTCTAAACTTTCGCGGGTACGCTTGCGAGTCATTTGTACCAGTCCTAATGAAGAAACTTCACTGATATAGCTTTTTGCATGATCGCGTTCTAAATACTTTCCCAAAGTCCGTAAGACTTGACGTTTATGTTCTGGTTCCCGCATGTCGATAAAATCTAAAATGATAATACCGCCCAAATTCCGTAAGCGTAATTGCCGTGCAATGGTTTGCGCAGCCTCCAAATTGGTTTTATAGATGGTTTCTTCTAAATTGCGACTACCCACATAAGTGCCTGTATTGACATCAATCGTCGTCATCGCTTCAGTTTGATCGATCACCAAATAACCGCCCGATTTAAGTTGTACTTTGCGCTTTAAAGCTTTGGTAATTTCATTGTCAATATTATAAAGATCAAAAATAGGATGCTCCTCTGTATAATGCTCAATATGTGGCACCAAATCAGGAATAAATTTTTCGGCAAAATTCACCACTTCATGAAAAGTTTCTCGTGAATCTACCTTAATCTTTTCAACGACACTCCCAATCAAATCACGAACAGTGCGAAGGACTAAAGAAAGATCCTTATAAATCAATGAACAAGGGGGCGCCTTAGCTTCTTTCTCCTTAATATCTTTCCATAAGCGGCATAAAAAATCCATATCTGCACACAACAAATTATCTTTTGCCCCATCAGCCGCAGTACGGATAATAAATCCATAATGACCACATTGCGTCTGTGTGATTTGTTCTTTTGATTTCATCGTTTGTGCCACAAGCGTTTCTTCATTGCCTGGTATTTCAATTAATGTCTGTTCTACCATGCCAATATGCTGCAAGGCAATTTCCTTTAAACGTTGACGTTCTTCTGCTGAATCAACGCGGGTAGAAATCCCTATCAAGTTCGATGAAAAGGGTAAAAATACAACATAACGTGAAGGAATAGAAAAATGGGCAGACAGGCGGGCACCTTTTGTACCTAAAGGTTCTTTGATAACTTGCACCAGGAGCGTTTGCCCTTCATGCAAAAAATTCTGAATAGATTCAATTTGTTGGTTGATTTTTAAGCCTTTGTCTAAAATATCTGAAGCGTGCAAAAATGCTGCCCGTTCAAGTCCAATATCAACAAAGGCAGCTTGCATCCCAGGCAATACGCGACACACTTTACCTTTATAAATATTACCAACTAAACCGCGGTGGTTGATACGTTCAATCACCACTTCTTGAAGTAACCCATTTTCCACCATTGCCACCCGAGTTTCACGTGGGGTAACGTTAATTAAGACTTCTTCGCTCATTTCGTTCTAATTGCCCTAACACTATTCAAACCATCATAATTACCATCCTGCGCCAAAGTATAGCCACTAATTCGTTGGGTCGTTGCCAAAACATGATCTTCATACCACAACGGCACATAAGGTAATTCATTGAATAGCGCGACTTGTAATTCACGGTACAACAATGATCCTGCCTCCAACGTTGTCGCCGCTTCAGCTTGTTCAATGAGCGCATCTATTTTGGGGCTATTTAAGCGCCCTCGATTAGCACCGCTGGGCGGTACAGCGCTGCTATGAAACACATAACGGAAAATATCCGGCATTTTAATACCTACCCATGAGAGACTATAGGTTTGAAAATTGCCTTCTTTGATATCACCGTAAAATGTTCCCCAGTCATAGCTACGTATATCCATTTTGATATTGACAGCGGCGAATTGTTGTTGAATCACAGTCGCAATGCGAATACGCTCTGAATTTTTAGAGGTTTTATAAGACAAATGTAAGGGATTTTCTTTGCTAAACCCAGCTTGCGCTAATAAAGCGCGTGCTTTGTCAGGATCGTAGGAATAACCAGACAAATTAGGATGCCCTGCCCAATGTGTGGAGGGTAACAAAAAACTTTTGGCTAAACGAGCCGCATCACCCAGCACAGAGTGAATAATCTCCTCACGATTAATCGCGTAAGTAATCGCTTCTCGCACAACAAATTGTCCCGTAACAGCGTCTTGCAAATTAAAACCTAAATAAGTAAAATTGCTACCCTGCACTTGACTGATTTTGATATCTTTGCGTGTTGCCAACCACTCCAACGATTCTGGCGATAAATCATTTTGCAATATGTCCACTTCATTGTTCGCCAGTTTGAGCACCCTGGTGTTAGGATCTTTGATTTCCAAAAATTCAACAACTTCTCCATCACGGCGCCGTTTTAAAAACAAATGTGTGGATTGTGGCCATTTGACAAATTCAAAGTCCCCACTACCAACCGGTTGTTTGTTAAATGGATGTTGCTTAGCGATAAGAGTGGCAGGAAGAATACCTACTGTCAAACTACCCAAAAATAACACATCAGGCTTTTCAATGATAAAATCAACAGTATCAACATCTTGCACATCAATCTGTTTAATGGCAGTCAATGAACCACGATGGGGAGAGCCATTTTTCTCATCCAAAATAAAATCATAAGTCGCTTTAACATCAATCGCTGTTAGCGGCCTCCCATTTTGAAATTCCCGCCCCTTATCACCTAAATGAAAACGATAATGGGTTGGACTAAGTTGCTCCCAAGTAGCCAAAGCAGGCACAGGGCGCAAGCTGGCATCAAAATCAACAAGAGGACGGTATAAGAGACGATTAATCCGCATTGAAGTTGCATCCGTCGCAAAACGTGGATCCAAGCTGATTGGTGCCGTTGACAACCCAAAACGTAGGTTCCTTTCTTCAGATTTGTTATAGAATATAACAACCAAAACAATTCCTAACAAAGCCAATACAAAAAGTTTTTTCATAGTCAAATAGCCATTGTTGTGTTTAGAGTAATAATATATCCTTTTCCGCCGCTCAAATCTACCACCACGCCATAACTTGATTACGCCCAGCGCGTTTAGCAGTCTGCAACATAACATCAGCGCGGTGTATCACTTCCTCCCCAGAAATTTCCGGACCATAATAATCATCGATTTCCTGAAAGTTATTGCTACTCTCCTCCAATTCATTGTGAGCGATGTCTACATTATGTGCAATGCCAACACTCAAGGTAACTTTGAATGGATGACCTTGTCGCCCCCTTATAAAAATCTGTTGCTCACATCTTTGTCGAATTCGTTCTGCTAAAATGTATGCCCCATCTACATTTGTCTGGGGTAACAAAACGACAAATTGTTGACCTGCATAGCGGCAAGGAATGTCAATATCCTTCCGTATAGATGCATTTAAAAGTTTAGCAAATTGTTGTAACACTCTATTACCCTCTTTATATCCGCCAATGTCATTAACTTTTTTGAAATGATCCATATCCATCAACAAAATTGAAAAAAAACCACCATAGCGGCGGACTCGCATCATTTCCTCTTGTAAGCGCGTATCAAAATAAGCGCGTGTGTACAAGTGAGTCATCTCATCCTTAGTTGCTAATTGAATTAAATGTTCATTTT
The DNA here is from genome assembly GCA_964344525.1 of uncultured Thiomargarita sp. Lineage (GTDB taxonomy): Bacteria > Pseudomonadota > Gammaproteobacteria > Beggiatoales > Beggiatoaceae > CAYFOB01. The sequence goes on along the minus strand of CAYFOB010000337.1, from coordinate 193 downwards.
CTTCCAAGGTTTCCAAGATGGTGGCAATCAGGGGGGCGAGCATTTTCAACATTTGCAAGCGAGTAGGAGAAGGCGCATTGCCTGTTTTTTGAACTAACACAGCAACGCCAGTCAAAGGATCGTTTTTACCCAGCAATGGTAGACATAAACATTCAAAACCGCTGTTGCTTTCTTTATAACTGGGAAAAGGCAA
>CAYFOB010000336.1:0-5158 GCA_964344525.1 uncultured Thiomargarita sp. | reverse complement strand
GAAGCTCTGCTTCGAGTGTAGGTGGCCTGGAAATTTCCGCCATCCTGCACTAGTAGATTGTCAAGCTTGTTTTGGTGGGTAGGAGCCCAAACTTATGCAAATAACTAACCCGACAGAAAATACGGCAACAGAGCAACTTTTTGCCTATCATATCTCTGAGCATGTTTTTGATGAAATTTGTGTACGCCCCGGTGAATTGCGCCCGCATTGGCATTATCTGATTAATGCTTTGAAAACCTTGGGAAAGGTAGAATTGCAACAGCGTTCTCAAGAAATTTGTCGCCTTTTGCGTAATAATGGCGTTACTTACAATATTTATGGTGATCCGCAAGGATTTTCTCGTTCTTGGGAACTTGATTTGATTCCCATGTTAATTACCAGCCAGGAATGGGCAGTGATAGAGCGTGGCTTAATTCAACGTGCTCAATTGTTGCGCCTTGTTTTGGCGGATCTTTATGGTCCCCGTTTGTTATTTCAAAAGGGTATTTTACCACCAGAATTGATTTATTCTCATCCCGGTTTTTTACATCGTTGTCATGGCGTCGCTGCTAATCATTTGCCTCTCTATGCGGCTGATTTAGCCCGCGCTGCGGATGGACAAATGTATGTTGTTGGAGATCGTACGCAAGCGCCGCGGGGGGCAGTTTATGCCCTAGAAAATCGCATTGTGTTATCGCAAGTGTTGCCTAGCTGGTTTCGAGAATGGCAAGTGCGTCGTTTAGCCTTTTTTTTTAGTACGCTACGTCATACTTTAATGAATTTGGCTTGGCGAAAAAGCGATGATATACGCATTGTTGTTTTAACAACTGGACCAAACGATCAGCTTTATTTTGAGCATGCTTTTTTGGCCACTTATTTGGGTTATACCTTGGTACAGGGTGCCGATTTGACTGTGCGTGAAGGGCGTGTTTGGTTAAAAACCCTTGATGGCTTGAATCCGGTGGATGTGATTTTGCGGCGTGTTGATGATCATTTATGTGATCCTTTGGAATTATATCAGAATTCCTTTGTTGGGGTTGCGGGTTTATTGCAAGCGGCTCGTTTGAAACAAGTTGCGATTGTGAATCCTCTTGGTAGTGGTGTATTGGAAAATCCGGCACTGTTAGCATTTATGCCAACTTTGGCGCAGTACTTTTTAGGTGAAGATTTGCAACTTCCAACAGCTCATACTTGGTGGTGTGGACAAAAAAAAGAACGTGATTATGTCCTTGCCAATCTCCACAATTTGATCATTAAGCGGACAATTCCCGCAGGACGCAGTGCCCTGATACAGGGAAAATTATTGGATGAGCCACAACAAGACAATTTGCGTCAAGAAATTTTAGCGCAACCTCATTTGTTTATTGGTCAAGAAGAGATTTCCCGTTCAACCATACCCGTTTTTACCAAAAATAGTTTAGAACCCCGGCAAATGGTTTTACGCAGTTTTTTAGTGGCTAGCGAAGAGGAGTATATCGTTATGCCAGGGGGACTCACGCGAGTGGCATCGCGTCCCAATACGCCCATTATTTATGCGCACAATGAAGGTATCAGTAAAGACACTTGGATACTCACTGAGCAACCCGAACAACCAATCACTTTACTTTCTTCTCAGGGAGAAATTTCTGGGCAAGCAGAATTACCTAGCCGGGTGGCAGAAAATATGTTTTGGTTAGGGCGCTATGTGGAGCGTGGTGAAAGTGTTATTCGTCTACTTCGTACTGTTTTGGTGCAAAAGCTTGAACCGATTGCTTTTTCGGATACCCAAAATCAGGCTTGTTTACATAGTTTATTGCGGGCGGTGAGTCATGCAACTAAAACTTACCCAGGATTTGTCGGAGAAGGTGCAGAAGCGCGTTTAGCAGCGCCCGCAGCGGAATTATTATCCGTTTTGTTAGACAAGTCGCGTTCTGGTAGCTTATCATTTACTTTAGAAGCCTTGTTGTATGCGGTTCGTTCTGTAGGAGACCGCACGTCGCCTGACATTAAGCGGGTATTTAGTGACTTAAAAGAGGAGTTAGAAATTTTGCAAATAGAACGAAAATCGGAATCGCCTAATAATGATGAAGAAATGCTCCATACAATACTAGAGTCTCTTAATCAGATGTTGATTCACTTTGCGGCCTTTACGGGTTTTGCAATGGAAAGTATGACTCACAGTCATGGTTGGCAATTTTTGATGATAGGGCGTTCTTTGGAACGCAGTCAACAAATGATTCCGTTGCTACGAACTTTATCATCCAGAGTGTCTGACAATGAATCTATGTTGCTTGAATACTTGCTGACAATTTGTGATAGTTTAATGACTTACCGACGCCGTTATCGTAGCCAACTACAAATTCAACCCACACTAGAATTGCTCATTTTAGATGAACGTAATCCACGCTCGCTTGCTTATCAATTTAAACGTTTGCAAAGAGATATTTATAATTTGCCACGTTGTGATAAGCGATTTACACGACAAAACCAAGAAGAGCGTTTAGTCTTAGAAGGTTTAACCCGTTTGCGTTTAGCAAATTTGGAAGAGTTGGCACAAGCAGATAGCAATCAGTTTAGAACCTATTTAGACCAATTATTAGTTCGACTTAATCATCTTTTGCCCGATTTATCGGATGTTCTGACGAATAATTATTTCAGCCATATCGAATCACCGAAACATTTAGTACAACTTTCAGGGAGAAAGACGCTGTGAAATATCGGATTACTCATAAAACGCTGTACACCTATAGCAACACTGTCTCATTATGCCATAACGAGGCTTATCTCACGCCCCGCAATTCAAGAGGACAAACTTGTTTCAATAGTCAGCTATGGATTACTCCTCTGCCAGCATTAATGCAGGAACACGCGGATTTTTTTGGTAATAATGCTCATTATTTTAGCATCCAAACGCCACATCAACAGCTCATTGTGACAGCCATCAGTGATGTTAAAATTACTCTTCCTGAAAATAGCGCTTTGCAATCTCCCAGTTGGGAAAGCGTCCGTGATGGCTTAGAAAGCGATATCAGTCCGGAAGGGTTAGAGGCACGCGCTTTTATTTTGAATTCTCCATTTATTCCTAAAAACGTTGAAATTGCTGAGTATGGTCAAGTTTCCTTTCCACCCGAACGCCCCTTGCTTGAAGCCGTGCAAGATTTAACGACAAGAATTTACCAAGATTTTACTTATGATCCTAATTTCACAACCATTGCCACACCTTTGACTGAGGTACTCAAACACCGCCGTGGCGTTTGCCAAGATTTTGCACATTTGGGGATTGCTTGTATACGCACCATGGGATTAGCAGCACGTTATGTCAGTGGATACTTGGAAACTTTACCCCCCCCTGGACAACCCAAGCTCCAAGGGGTTGATGCTTCACATGCGTGGTTGTCTGTGTATGTACCTCAGCAAGGTTGGGTAGATTTTGATCCTACTAATAATCAGATGACGACTGAACAATATATTACCACCGCTTGGGGACGGGATTATGAAGATGTGACGCCCTTAAAAGGGATTGTTTTTGGTGGGGGAGAACATCAACTTGATGTGGCGGTGGATGTGGAGCGTCTTTAAGTTTTCAGGTATGCACTTATTTCTTCCTCCTAGTTTAACCATTGGACTCCATCAATTAAGGAACAAAAAAATGTCAATTAGTTGGAATGATTATCAAGCTGAAGGTTTGTATGATGAGTTGATTGATCAATCGGGTCAACCATACGCTTGTACAACGGAATTGTGTCAGTATTTAAGCTCATTGAGTGATGCTGAAATCAAGGAAAGAAAAGATGCGGCAGAGTTGGCGATTAGGGTGATGGGGATTACCTTTACGGTTTATAGTGAAGGTAATAATATAGATCGCGTTTGGCCTTTTGATCTTATTCCACGCATTATTGAGAAGCAAGAGTGGGATCGAACGGAAGCTGGGCTTAAGCAGCGCGTCATGGCATTAAATCATTTTATTCATGATATTTATCATGAACAGCGAATTGTTAAAGAGGGGATTTTTCCAGCGCAAGTGTTGGCTCAGTCCAAAAATTTTCGTGAAGCTTGTGTTGGTGTTAATCCGCCATTAAGCGTTTGGGCGCATATTTGTGGCAGCGATTTGGTGCGTGATCAGGATGGTACTTTGTATGTTTTGGAAGATAATTTACGGGTGCCTTCAGGGGTTTCTTATTTGTTAGAAAATCGCGTTGTAACAAAGCGAGTTTTTCCAGAGTTGTTTGAAAATCATAATATTTTGCCACTGGATGATTATCCATCACAATTATTTGATACTCTGGCTTCTATTTCACCGCGTCCTTTGGATTTTCCGGAGATTGTGGTACTCACGCCTGGGATTTATAATTCGGCTTATTTTGAACATGCCTATTTAGCCCAACAAATGGGGGCAGAATTGGTTGAAGGGAGTGATTTAGTAGTGGGTGATAACGATTGTGTGTACATGCGCCATATCCAGGGTTTAAAACGAGTGGATGTGATTTATCGGCGTATTGATGATTTATTTTTGGATCCTGAAGCCTTTAATCCCGATTCTCTGCTCGGAGTGCCTGGCTTAATGCGAGCATGGCGCAAAGGTACGGTGGCTTTGGCCAATGCGCCAGGGGCGGGGGTGGCAGATGATAAGGTGGTATATGCTTTTGTGCCACAGATCATTAAATTCTATTTGGATGAAGAGCCTATTATCCCTAATGTGCCCACTTATTTGTGCATGGATGAGAAAGATCGGGGTTATGTGCTTGCCAATTTGGAGAAGTTGGTCGTCAAACCGGCTAATGAGTCGGGGGGCTATGGCATGTTAGTTGGTCCACATGCCACGAAAAAAGAAATTCAAAAGTTTGCTGAGCTGATTGAAAAAGATCCACGCAATTATGTGGCGCAACCCACTTTAACGATTTCGACGTCGCCCACTTTATGCGACAATCATGTTGAACCTCGACATGTTGATTTACGTCCTTTTATTTTACAAGGCGATGCGCATAGTGTGACTACCGGGGGCTTGACGCGGGTGGCTCTGAAAAAAGGCTCTTTGGTTGTTAATTCTTCACAGGGGGGGGGGAGTAAAGATACTTGGGTTGTCGATAGGCATTAAAAATTGTGGACAAAATGCGGTATTTGGAGTCCGCATTTTTGAAAAGGATCATTAAAATATGTTATCTATAGCTTTTCAGAAAAATATTTTGCTTTTATTTTAAGA
>CAYFOB010000335.1:3722-5164 GCA_964344525.1 uncultured Thiomargarita sp. | reverse complement strand
TATTTGGCGTTGGCAATCGTCAAGCTGAGTTGATGCTCATTGGTGAAGCCCCTGGTGCTGATGAAGATGCTCAAGGTGAGCCCTTTGTTGGACGAGCGGGAAAATTGCTGAATGAAATGCTTTATGCCATTGATTTAAAAAGAGAATCCGTTTATATTGCCAACGTCGTCAAATGTCGCCCCCCTGAAAATCGTAATCCGAAGACTGAAGAATTGGCTTGTTGTAATGCATTTTTGCAACAACAAATTGCACTGGTGAAACCTAAATTAATTGTTGCCGTTGGTAGAGTTGCTGCTCATCATCTATTAAGCACTGAGACAGCAATAGGTAAATTACGTGGGCAAGTGTTTAAATACGGTGAAATTCCTTTGATAGCCACCTATCACCCAGCCTATTTATTACGTCGTCCCACCGAAAAACGTCACGCTTGGCAAGATTTACAATTTATTCTTCAAAGCATGCCATGAACGCCCAATTGCGCCCCATGCAAAAAGCGGATTTACCAAGAATCATGGAAATTGAAATAGCAGCTTACTCATTCCCTTGGACACAAGACACTTTTAATGAGTGTTTGCGGGCAAGATATACTGCTCACGTTTTAGAATTAGATAAAAGCTTAATTGGTTATGGGATTTTATCAATCATAGCAAATAAGGCGCAAATTTTAAACCTTTGTGTGCATCCCAACTGGCAAGGTTGCGGCTATGGAGAGTATATACTTAAACATTTGATTGGGCTTAGCAATGGGCTTCAATCGGTTTTTCTGGAAGTGCGCCCATCCAACAAAGCAGCCATCAAATTATATGAAAAAGCTGGATTTCAGCAAATTGGAGTACGAAAGCGTTATTATTTGAATGGTGAAAAGGGACGAGAGGATGCTTTAATATTGGAATTGACTTCCACTTTATCACTGAAAACTAAAATGACATATCCAAACATTGAACAATTTATCGGCAACACGCCACTAGTCCGTTTGCAACATTTACCCAACAAAAATACCATTTTGGCGAAATTAGAAGGCAATAATCCTGCGGGCTCGGTGAAAGATCGTCCCGCCTTAAGCATGATAATAGAAGCTGAAAAACGTGGCGAAATTAAGCCCGGTGATGCCTTAATTGAAGCCACTAGCGGTAATACGGGCATTGCCTTAGCGATGGTTGCCGCCATCAAAGGATATCGCATGGTATTAATCATGCCTGGCAATATGAGCGTAGAGCGGCGGCAAGTCATGAAAGCCTATGGCGCAGAAATTATTTTAGAGGAAAACATGGAAACGGCGCGTGATCTTGCCCTACAAATGGAAAAAGAAGGTAAAGGTAAAATCCTAAACCAATTTGATAATCCTGATAATCCATTGGCTCATTATCGCACCACGGGTCCAGAAATTTGGCGCGATACCAATGGCAAAATTACCCATTTTGTCAGTGCAATGGGCACAACAG
>CAYFOB010000335.1:0-3712 GCA_964344525.1 uncultured Thiomargarita sp. | reverse complement strand
CATCACGCTATTTAAAAGAAGTCAACCCAGCAATCCAAATTGTCGGATTACAACCTGCAGAAGGCGCAAAAATTCCGGGCATACGCCGTTGGCCTAAAGAATATTTACCCAAGATTTTTGATGAAAAACGGGTAGATCGTATCATTGACATTGATCAAAAAAGTGCAGAAGACACCACCCGTGCTTTAGCAACACAAGAAGGCATTTTGGCAGGCATTTCATCAGGCGGCGCCGTGGCAGGAGCGTTGCGCTTATCTGAAGAAGTGGAAAATGCGGTGATTGTGGTTATTATTTGTGATAGAGGAGATAAGTATTTATCGACAGGGGTATTTTGAGATAAACACTGGAATCAAAACCGACAATTTAGTACAACGGATTTTTGCTATAAACGGATTGATTTTTAGCCTAAATCCGTTGTACTAAATTGTCGGTTTTGATTTATCCCTTAATCCTTGTAGTTAGTCGTGGTTTAATTTTTTACAAGCCCAATTACCCTCACCTCATGGTGAAATTCAGATATAATCCTGATAATCCAACATCTGTTCCCTCATAATCCCAGCCAACCGAATGTAAATAACCCAAATTCATGCCCAATATGAAACCACCCCCCGATTTTTGTTTGTGATGGATACCAATTGAAATATCAAGCAACATGCCATTTACAGACACAGATGACTTCTTGTTAGAACCGTTTAATGTTTCTTTTGAAGAATAATCACCATCCTCATGAACTTCCAATCCTCCACCACCAATGCCTATCAAAGGAAAAATATGGGTATTTTTTTTATAATACGCGACATAACCAGCCTTAACTAAACCATACCCCCCAAAAGAAATGTGGGATTTTTCAAAGTCCTTTTCGTTACCAACAACGCCAAAACCTTCTCCGCCAAGAACCCATCTGCCAATCATTTCATATTTGCCACCACTAACGGGCATATATTTTTCAGAAGAATGCCCTTGGGAAGACAACTTTTCTAAATCGATTTTTCCCACACCCGTTTCGGCGCTTCTAGCGCCAAAGTCAATTTCTTTTGCGTAGGAAATTGAGACAAAAAATAATAATAAAGTAATTAAGAGACTTCTCATAAATGTTTCCCTGAAAAATATGTGGTTAAATAACAACAAATAACTTTCATATTGATTATGGCACAAATTACAGAAAAATCATCTACGAGAAAATCAGGCATTATGTTGTAAAATAACAACAGTTAGACAACAAGCCATCAAAATAAATTTTGCGCTGTGATAACATAAATTATTTTTTGAATAAAGAGAAATCACCCATGAAAATTCCGGCTTTTGCCATAATATTTATCTTAACCATCCCACCGGTACATAGCGAAAATTTGCCTGGTACCACCCCCTACTCAAAAGCACTACGCGAATCGCTCCAAGCGGCACTGGTTGCAAAAGGTGCAAACCATCAACCCAGAACTGAGCATCTTTTCAATAACGGGCAGCCGAAATTCACCAATCGCTTAATCCTTGAAGATTCCCCTTATCTCCTGCAACATGCTCACAATCCCGTTGATTGGCATCCTTGGGGAAAGGAAGCCTTTGAAAAAGCTAAGCGGGAAAATAAGCCCATTTTTCTCTCCATTGGTTATTCCACTTGCCACTGGTGTCATGTTATGGAGCGCGAAAGCTTTGATAATATTGCCATCGCTCGTCTGATGAACGAAAATTTTGTTTGCATCAAGGTTGATCGAGAGCGACGTCCCCAAGTTGATGAAGTTTACATGATGGCAGTGATGCTGATGGCGGGGCGTGGAGGATGGCCTATGTCCAACTTTTTAACGCCAGATGGTAAAACATTTTGGGGGGGCACCTATTTTCCACCTGACAGATTTACACGTTTGCTTCAGCAAATCGCGCAGTTATGGCGAAAAAAACGAGCCAAACTCATAGAGCAAGCCAATCACATTGCAACGTTGGTGAACCAAATCACCGTTGCTGGCGGTAGAGCGCGTCAAGTGGGTAAACAAGCCATCCAACAAGCGGTGACTGATATTTTATCAAAACATGATGATTTTCTAGGTGGATTTGGTGATGCCCCCAAATTTCCTAACGAAACCTGGTTGTTATTACTGTTGGAAATGGCTCACCGCGACAACTCGAAAGCAGAAGCTGCTGCCCTAAAAAGCCTAATAGAGATGGCACAAGGCGGAATTTATGATCAAGTGGGTGGTGGCTTTCACCGTTACTCAACTGATGATCATTGGATGACGCCCCACTTTGAAAAAATGCTTTACAACCAAGCGCATCTCGCACGAACTTATGCGCTTGCTTATCAACTAACGGGCAAAGCTTTTTATGCCACCGTTGCCAAACAAACATTGGATTATGTGTTGCGAGAAATGCGCTCCTCTCATGGGGGCTTTTACTCAGCAACCGATGCTGATAGTGAGGGTGAAGAAGGCTTATTTTTTCTATGGACACCGGCACAAATACGCGCAGTGCTTGATAAAGAACATGCTGAATTGGCACTGAATCTCTATGGCGTTACTGAGTCTGGTCATTTTAAGGGTAAAAATATCCTCTATTTGCCACTCTCTATAGAAAAGTACGCTCAAACCCATGCGATACCCATGGCACAACTCACAAAAAAAATTGCGTTTATTCGTGAAAAATTGCGTCAAAGCAGAGACAAACGCGAACCCCCTTTGCGTGACGACAAAATCATCACCGCTTGGAATAGCATGATGATTACCACACTCGCCCAAGCAGCTGACATTTTAGAGGAGCAGCGTTACCTGGCGGCGGCGCAACAAGCCGCAAATTTTATTTGGTCAAAACTCAAAAAAGGACACGGCGAATTATGGCGCATCTATTTAAACAACGCTAGCCTGAGCGCCCAACAAGAAGATTATGCCTTTTTTGCTGAAGCATTAATCACCCTTTATGATACCAGTGGAGAGAGCATTTGGCTCAAAAGAGCGATAGAAATAGTTGATGGCATGTTGACCCATTTTTGGGATAACACCCAGGGCGGCTTTTTTATGAACAGAGCAGAGGATACCTTGTTGATGGCTCGCCCTAAAAGCCCCGCTGATCGTGCGACTCCATCAGGCAACGCTGTGGCGGTGCGCGTCTTCGGCTTGTTAGCTACCCGCACAGGCATTGAGCGCTATCGTGACAAAGCCCATGCCACCCTAAATGCCTTTTCCGATGTGATCACAGAACAGCCTAGTCGTTATGGCTATATGCTGCTCGCAGCAGACGAACTCTTTCATGGCGAAGTTGGCATGCGACGTTATGGCGCACGTGGCGCTGTGAAGGCTACCGCAAAAGTGTCTCGCAATGGGCAAATTGTGGTAACGCTTAATATTCGTGACGGATGGCATATTAATGCCCATCACCCCCTGCAAAAAAAACTGATTCCTACCAGCATCAGCACTGATAAACCCTGGCAATTAGGAAAAATACATTACCCAAAACCAGCATATCTCCGTCTCTCATTTCAACAAGGCATACTGGCACTTTATCAAGGGACAATCCGTTTACATGGCAAATTAAAGGGAAAATCGGTGCGACTCAAATTTCAGGCATGCGATGACAAAAGATGTTTGCCACCAGAAGAAATGGTTTTTAAGATGGCTGTGCCAAGGTAAGAATCATAAGTTGTAAAAACCGTAAATAACGGAAAGCGATTACTTTTAAAAAAGGATAAGTCAAAATCGAAACGGTGTGTATGCTTTTGACTTATCCT
>CAYFOB010000334.1:2222-5200 GCA_964344525.1 uncultured Thiomargarita sp. | reverse complement strand
GCTCTGCTTCGAGTGTAGGTGGCCTGGAAATTTCCGCCATCCTGCACTAGATTTTAGGTTTTGACGGTGCTGTTTTAAAAGTAGTCCTTGTAGTTATTCGGGATTAAGTGCGTAACAGCAGTTACTTACTCATCCAACAACGCTTTCAATTGATAAATCATTTCTAAAGCTTGTTTCGGTGTCATATCTTCTGGCGATAATTCTTTAATTTTGCTGATGATAGGATGAGGCGCAGAAGGTGGTGGCAACGTTAATTCTATTTGTTGCGAAGTCGCTTGTTGAGCCTCTAATTGTTTCAGGCGAATGCGGGCTTGATCAACGACATTTTTTGGAACACCCGCTAATAGAGCAACTTGCAAACCATAACTTTTATTTGCTGGACCCTCCTTGACTGTGTGCATAAAAATCAACTTATCTCCTTGTTCCACCGCATCTAAATGCGCATTTGCGATGCTATGAAACATTTCAGGTAGGCGCGTCAATTCAAAATAGTGGGTAGCAAAAAGGGTGTAAGCGCCCACTTTATCAGCTAAATATTCTGCACAAGCCCATGCCAGCGATAAACCATCAAATGTACTTGTGCCACGCCCGATTTCATCCATTAAAACAAGGCTGTTATGGGTGGCATTGTGCAAAATGTTGGCGGTTTCTGTCATTTCTACCATAAATGTTGAACGCCCCCCAGTTAAATCATCACTGGCACCGATGCGGGTAAAAATGCCATCAATAGGACCAATTATCGCCTGTTGGGCGGGCACAAAGCTGCCAATATGGGCAAGTAATACAATAAGCGCTGTTTGTCGCATGTAAGTTGAATTGTGATTGACAAACCCATTAGCCACAAATGCATGTCCCTCTGGCACACTTAAATCAGCCACTTCGGCTTCTCCCGCCTCTATACTGCTAATTTTGTCATAAAAATATTTATTGGTGATACCGACTTTGGCACGAAATGCGTTGCTGATACAAATCACATAAGTCGGATTTTTGGTTATGATTGCACTTAATATCCCCAAATTTAACAAACACATTTGCACTTCTTGTGCCAAGTGATGTGAAAACGTCGATAATCGAATTTTTCCATGATTGATATAGCCGCCAATATCATATAAACCTTGTAAAAAGGCAATCACTATATGACGGGGCGCTTGCAAAATACTTTTAGGGATATGATCAGTGCCAAGCCCTAAATGGGTCAAAAATGCACATATTTGGGAACTGTAAATTGGATGTTCTGTTTGCATCATGCGCACTTTCACTGTGTACCCAAACACATCCTGCATGATGCGCCGAAATTCCTCAGAAATAAAACTATCAACAATGGTTAAGCTCAAACAATTTTTGAGGCTGAAATTTCCATCGTTGACTAATAAGCCTAACAAATAAGCCAAATCCCTTGTCATTGAGGTGGGCAGTGTATAATGTTTTTTAATATGAGGTAAAGCCAACATGGTGTCAATTTTTAGGCAATCGCCCCACAATTCTAGTTGGTGATCAATCGCACACGCCTCATCGCCTGTTAGCTCATCCAGTCTGCGCCAACCTTCGCTGCCATCCGAGCAACGTACCAAAATGCGATGTTCAGGTGTTCCTTCTAAGGTAAAACCATGCTGGGTTTGAATTTTAACGGTTTTTTGTTGTCCCCCATAATAAAAATGGCTGGCTTGTGTGAAACCGTACAGGGATTTGACTTGAGTGACTGCCTCAAGCGCCTCAAAGCGATCAATCTCTGCTGCGCTTGGCATCAAATGTTTTAGGGGCACAATCCCTTTTGAGGTCAATACTAAATCATTAACTGAGATACATTTTCCCGCCATATTGGCTGAAGTTAGAATTAACATGCGCTGCTGCCCATCCAATTGCAAATCGTTGGGAATAAATGGCTCATCTTGCACCGCCTCAACGACTGGATGCCGCCCTTCAATAATTTGAATACATCCTTTATCAGTAAATTCTGGTGGATAAAATTTTAATGTGTCTGCACGCTCAGCAAAATTATTTAATACATCCAATTCAGCCAAAGCAGCACTACTGGCTTGTAAATCGTACAATGATTCAAGCAATTTATCGAGCAATAAATCATACAAATATTTTTCCCGATTCAACGCTCGTTCATTGGCACTTAGCACTTTATCTTCAAAACCTTTCAATTCTTCTGTGATATAACGCTCTACTGCTTTCAAGGTTTGGCGGCGTATATAATGTGGGGGGACTTTGTCTGCATGTATTCGACTGACTTCAATATAATAACCATGTACTTTATTAAAACCAACTTTTAAATTAGTAATGCCGGTGCTCTCGCGCTCGGTGTTTTCTAAATTTTTTAAATATTCATCCGCATTTTGGCTTAATCCACGTAATTCATCAAGCGCTTGATCATATCCAGGCGCAATCACGCCGCCATCACGTAATAATTGTGGCGGTTTTTCAACAATCGCGGTAGATAATAGGGCATGCAGTTGGGGAAAGGCGCCAATTTTTTGTGCCAAATTTTGCAAATGGGGGTTATTAAATTGTTTTAATTGCTGTTGCAAATTTGGCAAAGTACCCAAAGCGGAGCATAATTGACTTAAATCACGTGGGCGAGCCGATTTTAGGGCAACCCGCGCCAAAATGCGTTCAATATCACCGACAGCGCGAAGTTGTTGATACAATACATCAACACATTGCCATTCCAGTAATATACCAATTGCGTGATGACGTGCCTGTAGTACATGAATATCACGCAAAGGACGATGCAACCAGCGACGCAATAAGCGCCCGCCCATGGGCGTTGCGCATTCATCCATGATATTAACCAAGGTATGTTCACGCCGCCCAATAATGCGACTATCCAGCTCCAAATTGCGCCGACTGGCAACATCCAATAAGATACTGTCCTCGCGCCGCTCCCAATGCACTCCCTGAACATGGGGTAATTGTGTTCGCTGCGTCTCGCGGGCATATTGCAGCAAACAACCGGCAGCGCCTAAGGCAAC
>CAYFOB010000334.1:0-2169 GCA_964344525.1 uncultured Thiomargarita sp. | reverse complement strand
TGAGTGAGCAACCGCAACGCCGTATCTAGCTCAAAATACCAAGGTGGTTGCTTGCGTAAAGAAATCGTTGGCAAACTGAGATGACAATTTTCACTCACCAATAACTCAGCAGGGCGGAGCCGCTCCAATTCACTATTAAGCAACGTTTGCCCTTGCACCTCAATCAGGGCAAAACGTCCACTGGCTAAATCCAATGTAGCAATTCCAATAGTTTCTTCAACAACATGTAGCGCCACCAACAAACTTTCTTGCCGCTCATCCAATAACGCCTCATCAGTTAAAGTACCGGGCGTAATAATGCGAGTCACTTTGCGCTCAACCAGCCCTTTACTTGTTGCAGGATCACCAATTTGCTCACAAATAACGGCGGATTCCCCTTGACGCACTAATTTAGCGAGATAAGTTTCTATAGCATGAAACGGTACACCTGCCATAGGAATCGGCTGCCCACCTCTTTTACTACGAGAAGTGAGGGTAATATCTAAAAGACGCGCAGCCCGCGTGGCATCTTCAAAAAAAAGTTCATAAAAATCCCCCATGCGAAAAAATAACAACATATCAGGATAATCCGCTTTAATGCTGAGATATTGTTGCATTGCGGGGGTGTGTTCTTGAGGGGTTTGTTTTTTGTTTGACATGGGGGCATTATAACAACTAATGATGGTGGTACCACTCTTTTCACCCCCGTCACAATTTGCGCTTTTGTCTGAATCAATTTTTGAAAGCGCTTGTTGTTTGGCTTGATATTTGGCTTGTTCTGGGGTAATATTGCTTAGGAAAATAATCAGCTCCTGGTTACTGGCATTGGCGCAAGATGTCCTTCGCTAAGCTGGGCGACTCCAAAATACCTGAAAATTCATGGTTCAATACTTTCACAAACAGCGAAGCCAACGTGGGAACGAGGGTAAAAATCGCTTTTAGGCACTTTCATCATGCAAAAAGAATTTAACGATACTGGTTTATGTATCCCCAATCGCCACTACATGGTTGACAATTCAAATAAGCTTAAACAAATTATCGCCTTGATAGAAAAAGGTAAATATTTCACCATCAATCGCCCCCGTCAGTTTGGTAAAACGACGACCCTATTTTTACTCGCCAATCAACTTAATCTGCGAGAGGACTATCTGGCGTTAAAAATTAGCTTTGAGGAGATTGATACTAATAGCTATCAAAATCAGACCACATTTATCAATATTTTTTTAGATCTGCTTCTCGAGGAGTTTGAATTTTTACAATTACCAGAATTAGTGGACTTTACCAAGCAACATATTGAAACAATACAAAATTTACGGGCACTCTCTCGCTTTATCACCAAACTCAAGCGGGATCTGATACCGCACAAATCGGTTGTTTTACTGATTGATGAAGTGGATAAAAGCAGCAACAACCCATTTTTTTTAGATTTTTTGAGCCTGTTACGAAACAAATATTTACAACAACACCAAGGACGTGATCACACTTTCCAATCAATCGTTCTGGCAGGCGTGCATGACATAAAAACGCTTAAAGGTAAAATCCGCAAGGAGGGCACGGGATACAATAGCCCATGGAATATTGCAATTGATTTTAAAGTTGATTTAAGCTTTAGCGCTTCTGAAATTGAAACCCTGCTGCAAGATTACAGCCAGGATAAGCAGATACAACCCGACATAACAGCAATTGCGGCACGATTATATTACTATACTTCAGGTTATCCCTATTTGGTGAGCAAACTGTGTAAATTTGTAGATGAAGACATTGTCCCCAATCGTTTAGACAAAAATTGGTCAATTGATGATATCGAAACCGCCTTCAAGATGATTGTGGATGATGGATACACCACCACCTTATTTGATAGTTTGGTCAAAAATTTGGAGAACAATCAGGAGTTATATGATTTTGTGTCAGATATTGTCATTAATGGTAAACGCACACCTTTTGTCATCACAAGCCGGACAATTAACCTAGCCAATTTGTATGGCATATTAACAAATGTCAATGGCTTTTGTCACGTTCATAATCGAATCTATGAGCAAAGGATTTATGCCCATTTAGTCTCAAATTTGCTGGTTGCCAACCGCACCAATCTAACCCCATTGCCAGATTATTTTACTGCAGAAGGTTTAAATATTAAGCTGGTACTACAACGATTTCAAGCCTTTATGCAAGAAAACTATTCAAAACAGG
>CAYFOB010000333.1:3146-5204 GCA_964344525.1 uncultured Thiomargarita sp. | reverse complement strand
CAGTATTGCTTGGTGGTTGGGTAAAATCTTTGTTTGTTAGAATACGCAGCGTTTATTATTTGGTTTGTGGATAATAAACCATAAAGTTATTTTTTTTAATAGTAAGCATAAAATGTGTCCGACTATAGGATTAAAAAAATGGATTGCGAAAAAATTACACATTTAGATATTTATTGTGATTGTTCAGCACAGCCTGTAAAAATGGTTCTTATAAAACATTATGAACCATTAATAGAGGCTGTTTATCAGTGTACCTTGTGTGGAAAAAAGAAACTAGCGAAATGTTACCCAAGTCTTAATGAATTGACTGTGAGAGAATACTAATTAGAACAATTTTTTGCTGGGTACCACTCAATACCATTAGGCTTATCCCTTTTTCAATGGTAAACAAGTTTGAAAAACCTGATTGGTTTCAAAAACTTGTCAGGTTTATAACACTAAAAATTGACTAAATTCTTTCATGCGCGTTCATTAACAAACACAATACGGGCTCAGATTTTATGATTATATCACGTAAATGGAAAATTGGTTGGGGGGTAACTTCATTATGTAATATGTCATGTCCCTTTTGTTATAGTGAAGGGGTTAGAGACTCATCTCGTGAAGTATCTGTTGACGTTGCAAAAAATTTTTTGGATATCAATCACGAATGGATAGACTCAATCAACTTTGGTACTTCTGAGAATACACTTTCTAATACCTTTTTTGATTTACTATTTTATACTTATACAAATTATAATGACATTCCACAATCAATCACAACAAACGGTTATTTAGCAAAAGCGTCTATAAAAAATAAAAATACTGAGAAAGTGCTTGAAGCGTTATCAGAAGTAGATATTTCACTAGATTTTCATAATCCTGATTTGCATAATGAATTTAGGGGTAATTCAAAAGCTTATAAATGGGCAATTGAATCTGCTTATATGTGTAAAGACGCAAATATACCTACGACATTCGTTGTTCTTGGCATAGACAAAACCCTTCAAAAAGACAACTTAGTCGGCATTTTTGAACTTGCTGAAAAGTTTGGTTTTTATGTCAGAATCAATATATTTCGTCCTAACAACCATCAAAATGTTCAACCATTGAGTTTTCCTATTTTGAAAAACTCATTGTTATGGCTAGTGCAGGATGGCGGAAATTTCCAGGCCACCTACACTCGAAGCAGAGCTTCGATGAATGCATTCCCAAGCAGGAGCTTGGGAACGAGAATAAATAGGTTTTCTCGTTCCCAAGCTCCCGCTTGGGAATGCATGCCCCGAAGCTCCGCTTCGAGTGGCCTGGAAATTTCCGCCATCCTGCACTAGTTGATAGATACCGTGTCGTCTCGCTTTCAGACCCTCTTTTTTCGTCTCTTGTTTATAATGAAGAAAATCCTGATGCTTCGGGAGTAACTAGCCTTAGAATTTTGCCAGATGGTTCTATTACTCCTTCAACTTATTTAGTTTCTCCACAGTGGCGAAAGGCAAATATTGAGAATGTGTACCTCAATGATGAAAAACTTTCCCAAACTTTATTGGACATTGCAGGAACGAATATTCCTGGAAAATGCCATGACTGTGAGCTAAATAACATGTGCAAAGGTGGTGCGGTAGATAGAAGAATCATATGGTACAACACTTTGGGTGAACCTGATCCATATTGTCCCTTTAGATATGGGGAAAAAATAAGGGAATGGAAAAGAGAAAAGAAAAATACAATGCAAGGCCCATCAATTCATGATGGGTACTTACCCACCTTGATTTTTTCTCCTTAACATTGTGTCAAAATTGTGAAGACAAAAGTATCAAGAACAAAATCCATAAGAACTTCAAGCTCGACTACTTGCCGTTTTCGTTCTATACAAGGTGGTAGGATGAGAGCAATCATTGAAGTGACTAGGAAATGTAATTTGCATTGCCCTCATTGTTTAGTTGATTATGGACAAATTCAAAAAGAACTTTCCACTAAGGAGTGGAAACGTATTATTGAAATGCTGCCAATGGCTCATGTCAAAAAAGTGGTATTCACAGGAGGTGAACCCCTTTTAGAGGCTGTTTTGGAAAAAATGAAAAG
>CAYFOB010000333.1:0-3136 GCA_964344525.1 uncultured Thiomargarita sp. | reverse complement strand
CTTCTCTCATTTTTTTCCAAACAGCCTCTTAAGGAAAGATTTAGAAGAATTAATATCATTATGTGTAAATAATGATATTGGCGTAGATGTTAATACTAATTTAACCGCATTAACACAAGAGCGTCTTTTAAAATTAAAAAATGCTGGGCTTAGGGAAATTACGACCTCTTTAGATGGAATTGATGTAGAACATGATGATTTCCGTGGCGAAAAAGGTTCTTGGCAAAAAGTAATCAATTGGATTCCAAAATTGCGACAACAAAATTTTGATGTTGATATCATTTGTGTGGTTATGAATTGGAATATTTCTTTGCTAGAACAACTGATTTCTGAATTAGCTAATGTTGGGGCATCAAGTTGTACTTTAGCAGGTTTAATGCCTATTGGTAGAGCATTCCAAAATTTGGAGACTTTAAATCTTAAAGAAGAGGAACGTCTCAGCGTAATTGATCAAATTACTTTACTACGGAAAAAATATGAAGAAAAAATACCAATTAGAACCATTGGTATTGAAAATACGATTGTTATACCAGAACATTGCGAAATGGCTAAGTCGGTGATTGGTATTCGAGCAGATGGTGCCCTGTTACCATGCCTTTTATCAAAGGAAAAAAATAATGACTTGCCATTTTTAACAGAAAACAACATACTTGACTCTCTTGCATTGATAAAACAGAAAGTTTGTAATGGTTTTTTTATCAGAAAATGTGAAGCGAATTATGATGACTCCTGACATACATTCTGTCCATTTACGTTTAACAAATAACTGCCCTGTTGAATGTCAACATTGTTATGCGCGTTCAACAAAGTCAGAAAACAGTTCTATGTCGATGGAGACAGTGAATGACATTTTAGTTTTTTTAAATCATTTTGACAATGTTAAGATCACCTTGACCGGTGGCGAACCTGCAGCTCACCCTTTGTTTTTAGAAATCGTATCAAAAGTATGTCATTTTATAACAGAAAAACAAGATGAGAGTTCTATTCAAATAGAATCAAGTGGAACGATACAACGCCTAGTGCAGGATGGCGGAAATTTCCAGGCCACCTACACTCGAAGCAGAGCTTCGATGAATGCATTCCCAAGCAGGAGCTTGGGAACGAGAATAAATAGGTTTTCTCGTTCCCAAGCTCCCGCTTGGGAATGCATGCCCCGAAGCTCCGCTTCGAGTGGCCTGGAAATTTCCGCCATCCTGCACTAGTTACAGCAGCAGACACTTTTCGCCATGTCAAAAATGATGTGACAATTGGTTATGATCTCCCCCCATTAAGAAGTGAAAAAACCGTACAAAAAGCTGAAAAAACGATCTTACTCCTACTCGACAAGGATATAAAAGTATCTTTACAAACGGTTGTAATACCTGAATTTTTAGAAAAGTTGAATGATTTATTAGCCTTTTCAAAATCTTTGGAATTACCACATCGTCTTATTCCTGGAAGTAACAATCTTGGTAGAAGTCAAGGAATGAACAGACTAACTTATATGGATATTTTGAATTTTGGTATGGATTTACCTGGCAAGGCTTATTGGGAAGTACCCTTGTGGATAAATCCCGAATTACCTTATGATACGTCATGTGGTTGGAATTCATATAGATGTGAAGTCTGTAGTGATGGTTCTGTTACTTACTGTGGAGGGCTTAGTTTTAATTTTCCACAAGAAAATGTTGGGAATTTAAAGACAAACAATTTCGAGGAGATTTGGAAAAGCTCAGAACGTCTAAAATTTATCAGGGAAATAGTTCAAGAAGATTTCAAAGAACCCTGTAAAAGTTGCGAATTCTTTAATCGTTGCTATGGTAGTTGTCGAGCCTCAGCGGTAGGGTGGTTGTCGGATTTTTACGCCGCTCATCCACTTTGTCATGACAAGTATTTACTAGAGAAAGCGCATAAATGATACGTATGTCCAAAGAGCAAATAAAAATGACTGCAACTGTCAGAGATATGCTGGACGATTCATGTTGTTTTCGTTCAATTAATTCGGATAAAAAACGTGTTCTATGGGAATTAACATCCAAATGTAATTTGGAATGTGGTCACTGTTTTGTCGATAAAAACGAAACAAATGTCAGGTGGACTTTATCTGAAATAGGAGCAATCATAGAACAATTTTCCGACTTGGATGTTGGAAAAATAATTATTTCAGGTGGTGAACCGCTTTTATTTAAAAATATAGCTTTTATAATTGAAGAAAGTAATCGGCAAGGTATTCACGTTGATGTTAATACCAATGGCTTATTATTATCTTCAGAGAAATTGGACGAATTAATACATATTGGTTTATCCGAAATAACGATTTCTTTGGATGGAAGCAATAGTCAAATACATAATAAACAACGCGGTAATGAAGTGGCTTTCCATGCGGCATGTTCAAGTATTAAGTTAGCCACCTCTAAAGGTGTATGTGTTGATATTTCCTTCACGCCAACAAAAAATAATTTTTATGATATTGGTAGAACAATTGAATTGGCTATTGAATTGGGAGCAAGTTCCATTTCTGTCTGTGGTTTATGGAGTAGAGGTCCTGCAACAAAAGCAATCAATTCTTTACTTCTTTCAGAGGATGAGCATATCCGCCTATTAACTATAATCAATAACTACAGAAAAAAGTATGGTGAAACATTTCCGATTCGTACAACGAGATTAAGAAAGACTGCGCCTTTTAGTAAATGTGTTGCTGGAACCTCAATTCTTTGTATTGATAGTGCAGGCTTCTTGCATCCGTGTGGTCATTTGCGTATAGACAGAAAATCATTGACAAATTTAAAGATAAATGATGTTTGTACAGCAATCAATTCTCCAGATATTCAAGAAATTATTTCGGCGATAAACGATAAAAAAGTTTTGTGTTCAAGTACTTGCAAATATGGAAATATTTGTTTCGGTGGTTGTATTGCAGGAGATCAAAGATTGGATTCTGGTATCTTTACTGGGGACAGAATGTGTCCTCTTTTCAATGAAAATTTTAATGAAGGATAATGGTGATTTTTAATGAAATTTGACATTCCTTTAGAATCTTGGCCACCACCATTGCCCGAAGCTTCCAAAGAAATTGCAAGAATGATAACAGAAGGTGAAATATCCTATTACTCGATGTTCAAGTTAGTAAATAAAAATATTATTAAGTACTAATATA
>CAYFOB010000332.1:0-5235 GCA_964344525.1 uncultured Thiomargarita sp. | reverse complement strand
ATTGAAGTGAATGTTGTTGCTATTGGGTGGGTTTAATGGCAGGAATGAATTATTTCAAAAAAAAAGCCCCTAGTTTTGCAACCTGGGGCTTTTGTCTCATTAAGGTGTATTTGAGTCAATTGTAAATTTTTCTGTGGTGGCTTCATTATTGGACTGCTATTTATCATCATAATCTCCTCATAAATAATATTAACTAAAACGAACGGCTCGTTTTCCATTCATCCACAGCCTTTCTGGTATCTTTTTTGACTTTAGCGCGTTGGCTGGACTTGGCTTTTACATGTGCGCCACCTTTTCGTAAGATGGGGGCACGCGCTATTGGGTTTCTCAGTTTGAGAGTCGCCATGATTTTACTCCTTAAAGTTGTTTTCTGATACGCAATCCATCCAAAATTTATTTTGGGCTTTAGCCTTGCCAAAATATCTTTTGGCCTCCAAATGTTAACCTTTTACACACACCACCTGCTTTAATGTATGCACCACTTCTACCAAATCATTTTGGTTTGCCATCACTTCTTCGATTGGTTTATAAGCCTCTGGGATTTCATCAATAACCGTCTTATCTTTACGGCATTCAACCCCTTTCGTCTGTTTTTTTACGTCCTCAGGGTTAAAATGGTGTCTTGCCGCGGTACGACTCATTCTGCGTCCTGCGCCATGCGAGCAGGAGCAAAAAGATTCGGTATTTCCCAAGCCTCGCACAATATAGGATTTAGCGCCCATACTGCCAGGGATGATGCCCAGCTCACCCTCACCTGCCCGAATCGCACCTTTACGAGTCAAAAAGACTTCTTCACCAAAGTGGTTTTCTATTGCGACATAATTATGGTGGCAATTAATGGCCTCTTTAGTAACATCAAACGGTGGTAATGGTTTACGCAATGCATCAATAATCAATCGCATCATTTCACGCCGATTAAATAAAGCATATTCTTGCGCCCAATGTACTGCCTCCACATAATCATCAAAATGTTGTGCCCCTTCGGTGAAATAAGATAAATCACGATGAGGCAATTGCGCTGTATGTTTTTCCATATCTTTTTTAGCCAAGCTTATAAAATAACGTCCAATGACATTACCAATACCTCGACTACCAGAATGCAACATAATCCAAATATCTTGATTTTCATCAATACATAGCTCAATAAAATGATTACCACCGCCCAAAGTACCTAATTGTTGCGTCCATGTTTGGAACGGATTTTTTATCATCGTCGCAATCGCAGGATGTTTAACAATAATTTTTTCATCAAGTACCTTATTGAGTGCCCTAATTGTTGAATTTTTAGCATGTATCGACTTATGTTTAGCAAATCCAACAGGTACAGCCTCCTCAATAGCGAGACGCACAGGCTTTAGGTTATCAGGTAACTGATTGGCTTTGATAGATAAACGTGTTGCCGTCATCCCACAACCAATATCAACCCCCACAGCTGCAGGAATAATTGCCCCCTTAGTTGGAATCACGGCACCAACCGTTGCGCCAATACCTGTATGCACATCTGGCATCGCTGCGACATGACTATGAATAAAAGGTAAATTCGCTATATTATTTAATTGATCAAGCGCTTTAGAATCCACCTCTTCTGTGTAAATCTTCACAGGCACTTTGCCTTTATTTAAAACCATTTTAACTGGCATAATATTTTCCTCACATGTAAAACCCAAAAAAAAACCCCAGCTGTCAGCTAGGGTTTTTTCGACACAGGACAAAAAATACGCACGCCTATCCTCTGGAAGACAACTGTTGCCCTCCAGCCGTCAGTTGGAAGGCTATGTGTAAGTACGTTTTTGTTGAAACATGTTTTTTTCTCCCGTGTTCAGTAATCGTTGAGTGGTGACGAATATTATATTATCTAAAAAAAGAAAGTCAAGGGTGATCACTACACGGATTATATTTAAGAATGGATAAGTCAAAACCTAAGCCTCTCTTGATTGTAATCTACTAGGCTTAATCGTAAATAATTCTCAATTCTCTCTTTAAATAGAGTAACACGCCCCCAAATAATAAACACCATTGCGACACGAGCTTATTTCCAATAATGTCTAATAATTATCATTATCCAAATAGAAAAATTTTTAAATAGAGAAATTT
Organism: uncultured Thiomargarita sp.; assembly: GCA_964344525.1. Taxonomy (GTDB): domain Bacteria; phylum Pseudomonadota; class Gammaproteobacteria; order Beggiatoales; family Beggiatoaceae; genus CAYFOB01. The sequence goes on along the minus strand of CAYFOB010000332.1, from coordinate 3,141 downwards.
TTATGTTTATCAAAGAAATTGATCCTAATGAATTAGCAGAATGGTTGAAAGAGGAAACACCACCCATTTTGCTTGATGTGCGTACACCACAGGAAATGATGCAAGCCTCAATTCCAGATGGTAGACCTTTGCCACTCAATACTTTGCCTGTTCGTCTTGATGAAATCCCTACAGATGAAAAGGTTGTTTTTTATTGTCGCACGGGGGCACGTTCTGCCCAAGCATGTATGTATCTGGAGCAACGGGGTTACGACAATGTTTACAATCTGCGCGGCGGAATTGTCATTTGGGCACATTACGGGTTGCCAGTTGCACCCATGGCACTCAACTAACTTGCATAGGCTGCTATCTCAAGCAGCCCCATTATCGCGCTCATCTAGTATCTCAATTGCACGTTTGATGCGAATTGAAGAATGATCCTTCGTTGAAAAACAATGAAGTAATGTCATGATTTCGGATAGACTTTCTTCGCTATCTAGTTTATCGTTTTGCTGAGCATTCGCTACAACAATTTCCGTTCCAAATTTTTGGAATAAATGTTCAAAAAATCCGAACCCAATCCGGCTCAAACGATCTTTGTAATTTATAAAAACCCTTTCAACCTGTCCATCAATGACTAAATCAAGCATGGAAAAAAATTGTTTGCCAAAATTGATGCCACTCGCCACTTCCGAAAAAACATGATCAATTTTTAAGCCTTGCGCAAGACAAAAACTTTCTAGTAGCTCAATTTGACGGGCCAAATCGATTTTTTGTTTAGTTGTTGAAACTCTTGCGTAAATAACATTTAAATTTTTACGGGTTTTACCTATGTACTGATAAATATCATCAGGATTATAATCATATTGTCCATTAGGCTTAACAATGACTCGAAATTTCCCTTGTTTGACTAGTCTTGATAAATGTTTTCGGCTGATTTGAGTTAATTTTAAAACGTCTTTTGCTTTCATAGTTTTCAGTGTATAGACTTTTGTCTATATTTTCAACAGAAGGGAATATTTTTTAAGACGTACACTCCAACCCCCCTCTCAAAGGACTATTCCGCTTTTAAGAGGTGTTAGATCTATTTATTATAATACCCATTAACAATTACTTTGTGCGTTTAAAATATTATTATGCCAGACATATTACCCCCCGATAGTGTGGGATTGGTAGCGCCACAAACCCACCGGTTTACAACGCCATTAGCGTTAGATTGTGGGCGCTCATTGTCAAATTATGAACTCATATATGAAACTTATGGCACATTAAACGAGCAACATTCAAATGCCGTGTTAATTTGCCATGCTTTGAGCAGTGATCATCATGCGGCAGGTTATTATACTATGCAGGACAAAAAACCTGGTTGGTGGGATACTTGCATTGGTCCTGGTAAACCGATTGATACAAGCCGCTTTTTTGTGGTGTCCTTAAATAATTTGGGCGGTTGTAAAGGATCAACAGGTCCGAGCAGTAATAATCCTGAAACTAACAAACCTTACGGTCCCGATTTTCCTATTGTTACTGTGCGTGATTGGGTGAAAAGTCAAGCGCGTCTTGCTGATGTGTTAGGTATTTCACAGTGGGCGGCTGTGATAGGGGGCAGTTTAGGCGGCATGCAAGCGTTGCAATGGGCGATTGATTATCCCAAACACTTGCGTCATTGTGTAGTCATTGCCGCTGCGCCAAAATTAACGGCACAAAATATTGCTTTTAATGAAATCGCCCGCCAAGCTATTTTGAGTGATCCAAATTTTCATGCAGGACATTATTACCAACACGACACAGAGCCACGCCAAGGCTTAATGTTAGCGCGAATGCTGGGACACATTACCTATTTGTCTGAGATCGCTATGCGTAAAAAATTTGGGCGAGAATTGCGCGAGGGTAAGTTGAATTTTGGCTTTGATGTCGAATTTCAAGTCGAAAGTTATTTGCGCCACCAGGGGAATGCTTTTGTAAGTCACTTTGATGCCAACACTTATTTATTGATGACAAAAGTTCTTGATTATTTTGATCCTGCCAGTCAACATAATAATAGTCTCTCAACCGCCTTGGCAAAGGTACTTGCGAAATTTTTAGTCATTTCATTTACCAGCGATTGGCGATTTTCGCCAGCCCGTTCACGCGAGATTGTTAAAGCCTTGTTACATAACAAAAAAGAGGTGAGCTATGCCGAAATCAAAGCACATGAAGGGCACGATGCATTTTTGATGCCGATTCCTCACTATATACGGGTTTTTAAAGCTTATATGCAACAAATACAAGGTGAATAATGATGGACTTGCGTACTGATTTAGCGTTGATTAGCGAATGGATTGTTGAAGGATCGCATGTTTTAGATTTAGGCTGCGGTGATGGAACTTTACTGGCGCATTTACGCAATACGCGCTCTGTGACAGGATATGGCTTAGAAATTGACGATGATAATATCACACTTTGTCTCCAATCGCAGGTTAATGTGATTCACGCAGACTTAAACCAAGGCCTATCTGATTTTGCCAATGATAGTTTTGATTACGTGGTGATGACGCAAGCCATCCAAACGATTCGTCGCCCTGATCATTTATTGATGGAAATGTTACGTGTTGGGCGTCAAGGCATTGTGACATTTCCCAATGTTGGACACTGGCAAGCGCGGTTTTCCTTATTTTTTGAAGGAGTTATGCCAACCACTCGCGCTTTGCCCAGTAAATGGTATGATACCGAAAATATTCATTTATGTACCCTCCGTGATTTTGAAAAACTTTGTTACGAGCTAGACATTGAAGTGTTGCAACGAGCCGCAGTAGATACAAGGCATCGTACCAGTTGGTCTATGCGTTTAATACCTAATTTATTTGGGGAAATTGCCCTTTATCGGTTACGCAGCAAACCAGTGAAAAGAGTTTACCCCAAAAAAAATCATCAGGTTACTAGATGAAACTAGAACTCAACAAAGAAATTATCTTTGATCCTAAAGGGGATTATTTTTATGTGCTCACCGGAAGCGTTGAGGCGTTTTTTGATAGCGTTGAAAAACATGATGTTACGCAGTCTGAATAACTACACGGATTACTTTTAATAAAGGATAACCCCCACAGATGAAGTGATTTTGACTTATCCCTTCTTAAGAGGCTGTTTTGGAAAAAATGAAAAGTCTTTTTCAGAAAACGAGAAAGA
>CAYFOB010000331.1:0-5248 GCA_964344525.1 uncultured Thiomargarita sp. | reverse complement strand
TCCTATATTAGTACTTAATAATATTTTTATTTACTAACTTGAACATCGAGATATAACTACTGCTGCTATAGCGATTTTTAAAATAAAGCGGTGGACAAGGTAACTTAGGCGTTGCCAAAATTTTGAGAGTCACCGCCTTATCATAAGGATGAGACAATGGCGACGCCAGTTGTCCAAAAGAAACCTGTACCCGCCCCGCCAAAGCACGCCCACTATCCGTCGCCACCTCATCTTTTTGCACAAAACCAAATAACAACTCAGCTGGACTAATAAAATTGCGCTTTTCATGAAAAGGCAACAATTCCGGATCAATCGCCTCAAAAAAACGATGTACAGAAGCACTTTCTCCCTGCCCATCTTCTACCCGCCCTCGCCAAATAGAAGAAAAAGCAACTTCCGCCACAACAGCTTGCCCCTTTTGCAGGGTAGGCTTAAAATAAACCAAATCGCCCTGCTTCAAACGCAACGCCTCTTCAAGAGAATCCGGATTCTCATTGCGAACAGTCCCCAAAGGATGATACGGAAAAACCTCCTCCACACTGGTACGATCATCAGCCAATTGATGAAACCGCTCAACAGCCTCTGGCAAAATTGGAAAATCTGACCACTTTTCCGCCTCCTTTGGATAAGGAATAAAAAGCTCATGCTTTTTTGTATTCGGCATATCACGCCCTGTTTTACCCAAAACCCGCAAAATACCCCGTGTATAACGTTTTTGAACATGAGAGGGCAACTTATCCCACTCCTCCTGGCTCAGAATCGGGCTATCCAACCTTTGCCCAATCACATAATTACGCTTAACATGCAACAAACGATCATCGCGCAATTTCAAAGAATGGAATGGACGCTCACGTAATTGTGCATAATAAAAGACAGGTTTTGTCTCCAAAAAAGTCTTTTTCCCTGCCAAAAAATTATTACCTGCTCTGTTATAATCACCCACATACACTTTTAAACGCGCCTTTCCCCGAAACATTTGGCTATAAGCCTTTTTTTCAACCTCAGCGACATTACAAGTGAAATCTTGCCCTCTCCTAACAAGCGTAGGCAAAGCCAGTGGCTTCAAAAAATAAGCTTTCTCGCCCGACTCATTTTCCTTAATCAACACCATACCCAAAGCAGACAAACTGTCCCTCATCGCTGCCAAACTAAAGTTTGGACTCCTACTGTCACAGGATTTTTTACAGCAAGCCATTTTTTATACCTGGTATTTGTTTTTTATGAGATTATAAAAAGTACAAATAATAAAAGCGCTTGAGAACAATCACGCAATTGGGAAACGCTATAACAAATCCCTGTAGTTAGTTTTATCATAGTCTGGGAAATAAATCCAAATTTAACACCCCAATCTCTGTCATTATTCAACAAGGACAACAATGGAACAATCAATCTGGAAACACAAAGGGTTTACGCCCTATTTATTTATTGTATTTTTTAATGCATTTACTGATTTAGGGCATAAAATCATTATCCAAAATGCCCTGTTTAAATTTTATGAAGGCACCGAGCTACGGATTTATACTGCCATTATTCAGGCGATGATTTTGTTGCCATTTATTATGACTTTTACGCCAGCAGGATTTTTGTCTGATAAATTTCCTAAAAATCGCGTCATTGTCGTTGCTGCATTTGTGGGTTTGCCCATCACTGTCATGATTACATGGTGTTATTACACTGGGGCTTTTTGGTTAGCTTTTTGGCTCACTTTTGTGTTGGCTTTGCAAAGTGCCTTTTATTCTCCAGCCAAATATGGCTTTATCAGAGAGCTTGTGGGTAAAAATAAATTAACGGCTGCTAATTCAGCCGTGCAAACTGCCACAATTGTTGCCATTCTCGCAGGCACTTTGGTTTATAGCCTCTTTTTTGAAAGTTGGTTTTCAAGCGACTTTCAAGAGATAGGAGATATTCTTCAATCAGTTAAATATGTGGGTTTTTTGTTAATAGCTGGAACGCTTATTGAAGTTTTATTAGCCCTACGCTTGCCCTTGAAACAACAAACGAATACTCAGCTTCATTTTGAATTTGGAAAGTATCTACAAATGCGCTACCTGAGAGACAATTTGAAGGCAGTATGGTCTCACGAAGGTATTTGGTTAAGTATTATTGGCTTGTCAGTATTTTGGGCGATTAATCAAGTATTACTTGCGACTTTTGGCGCACATCTTAAGGAGGCGATAGGAGAAACTGATACGCGCATCGCTAATGGTATTATGGCTTTGGGCGGTATAGGTATTATTTTTGGTGCGATTTTTGCCGCTAAAGTGTCAAAAAATTATATTGAAACAGGTATTATTCCCTTAGGGGCTTTAGGGGTTTGTGTCTCCTTAATAATGATCCCCTTTATCACTGACACCTTATTTCTTGCCATACTTTTTACAGTCTATGGATTTTTTGGTGGGCTTTTTATTGTGCCCCTAAACGCCCTCATTCAGTATCATGCTAAAGAAGGAGAAATGGGCGTCATTATCGCGGGCAATAACTTTGTCCAAAATTATTTTATGCTGGCTTTTTTGGGGGGCTCAATAGGTTTGGCTTATCTTCAATTTTCCAACCAAAGCGCCTTTTATATACTTGCTACCATAACTTTTGTTGGCACCCTTTATGCTATTGCGAAATTACCACATGCTTTTGTCCGTTACATTATTACGGGTATGTTAAAGCGACGCTACGAAATCCAAGTGGTGGGTATGAAAAACATGCCATCCACAGGCGGTGTTTTGCTATTGGGTAACCACGTCAGTTGGCTGGATTGGGCGATGTTACAAATTGGTTCGCCGCGCCAAATTCGCTTTGTGATGTTTCGCCCCATTTATGAAAAATGGTATCTCAAATGGTTTTTGGACATATTCAAAACCATCCCCATAGGAACGGCAGGTAGTAAGCAAGCATTGGCGCTCGTTCGTGAAGGACTGAGTCAAGGCGATGTGATTGCCCTGTTTCCCGAAGGTCATTTGAGCCACAATGGTCATTTAAGTATATTTCGATCCGGTTTTGAACGGGCAGTTAAAGACACACAAGCGGTGATTGTGCCTTTTTATTTAAGAGGACTTTGGGGTAGTCTTTATTCTTATTCTACCCGCAAATACCGTTATTCGATGGGTAATGCTGGGCGCCGTCAAATCACGATAGGATTTGGAAAGCCACTGCCACCGAATGCCACTGCCAGCGAAGTGAAACAAGCGGTTTTAGAAATCTCTATTCACACATGGCAAGCCGTTATTGAGACTTTAGAACCATTGCCTATCAGCTTTTTGCGAACTGCAAAAGCGCAAAGTAGCCAAATTTGTCTCATGGATGCCAACACTGAGCTCACTTATGGACGCTTACTGGCTGCGGCTCTAATCTTTGCTCGCAAACTCAAACCATTGATGCACCAACAACAAAATATTGGCATTTTATTACCCCCCTCATCGGGTGCGGTGATAGCCAACCTCGCTGTGTTAATCAATGGCAAAACGGTGGTTAATTTGAATTATACAGCCGCCACCAACGTTGTTGCGCTTTGCATGAAAGAAGGCGCTATAAAAACCATCCTCACATCTCAACGCTTTTTAAAAAAACTTGAAGGACGTGGCATTGATTTAAATCCCTTAAAAGAACAAGCCCATTTTGTGTATTTAGAGGAGGTGAAGGAAGAAATACCGAAATCTGCACTACTTTTCGCCTTTCTACAGGCGAAATTATTACCAGCGAGTTTTTTAAAGGCACTGTATTTCAAAAAAACCGCATTAGAAGATACAGCAGCCATTCTCTTTAGCAGTGGCAGCGAAGGCGTACCTAAAGGCGTCCAATTGACTCATACCAATATTATGGGCAATATCAAACAAACCGCAGCAGTGCTAAACCCACAGGATGAAGACGTTATCCTCAATGCCCTACCCATTTTCCATGCCTTTGGCTTAACCGTCACCACCTTTTTGCCCTTGGTTGAGGGCATCCCCATGGTGTGCCAACCTGATCCCACCGATGCTAAAACAATTGGGAGGAATGTGGCGCAATATCAAGTCACTATTTTGCTGGGTACTTCCACATTCCTACGTATTTACACTCGCAGCCGCAAAGTCCATCCACTGATGTTTCAATCGGTGCGAATCGTCGTCGCCGGTGCCGAGCGACTCAGCGCAGATGTGCGTAATGCATTCAAAGAAAAATTCGGAAAAGACATTTACGAAGGCTACGGCGCCACAGAAACCACACCGGTTGCCAGCGTCAACATTCCTGACATTCTCTTATCCTACTCAGGTGACGTACAAATTGGTAATAAAATAGGCACAGTCGGACTCCCCTTACCCGGCACCACCATCAAAATCGTCGATCCTGACACTTTAGAAACCTTACCTATCGGAGAAGCAGGATTAATCCTCATTGGCGGTGCCCAGATTATGAAAGGCTACCTCAATTTACCCTCAAAAACGCAATCGGTTATCGTGGAAAAAGACGGTGTGCGTTGGTATAAATCTGGCGACAAAGGTAAACTAGACGAAGATGGCTTCCTCACTATTTTAGATCGTTATTCCCGCTTTGCCAAAATAGGTGGTGAAATGGTTAGCCTAAGTGCTGTTGAAGCCCAAATAGCGGAAATCATTGATAATGAGGAGATAGAAATTCTTGCCGTTGCGCTACCTGATCAAAACAAAGGAGAAAAAATCGTTTTGTTGGTAGCAGGCGGTGAAATAGACAAGGCTCAAATTGCCAAAAGTAAGCCGCTGATGATACCTAAAGAATTTCTAACAGTAGAAGCCATTCCTAAATTAGGTACTGGCAAAGCGGATTTTGCAGGGGCTAAGAAAATCGCGGCTGAGGCATTGGGGTAGTGTTTCCCTTCGCTAAGCTTTGGGCTCCAAAATACCTGAAAATTCTTATGATTTATGTGATTGATTTGATGAAAAAAATCAGCATTAACCCCCTCATAATAATCAGACCAATCACATAAATCACAGTTCCAACTTTAATGGTATCTGTTGCGACTTCTAATTCAGATAAGTTTCCAAATCTCCCGAATATTCCAAAAAATTGTTAATTGCTGATGTTACGCACTTTAATTCCACCCTTAGAACTACACGAAAAAAGGATAAGTCTTGCGCCTCATAAAAATCCGGTTTATCCCTTTTTAAATAAAGAAAACGTTGAATTGCTTGGAGTGCAAAGCGCAAGCTTTGCGACTTGTGAACGAGGCTGCGTAACATCAGTAATTAACTGATGTTACGCATACTCGTTCCCAACCTCTGGTTGGGAATGCCTGTGGCGC
>CAYFOB010000330.1:0-5254 GCA_964344525.1 uncultured Thiomargarita sp. | reverse complement strand
TTCTGAAAAGGTAAAGAGTCTTCTCTCATTTTTTTCCAAAACAGCCTCTTAAAGTCACAATGATATTGGTATCAATACCATACAACGTACTCCCTTGGAAAATAATCAGAATGATAAGCGCATTCTTGTAGACATTATCATTAAATGCCCCTAAAAATTGGGTCCAAAATAAAGGTAAAAAGCGGCGACTTTTGAGTAATTGAAATTGGTTCATAATATTTTTTCTCTAGTGTTATTCCCCCTGTGTTTGGGATATGTTTTCATTTGCTTTCCAACACTTCAATCCAATCCCAATCAGGTGTACAACCCTGTTGAAAATGTTCACAACGTGTCAAGTAAATTTGTGCTACTCTGTCTTCAGGATAAAGGCACAACATTTGCTTGAAATACTTTTCTGCTTGAACAAATTGTTTTTTGCGATAATGTGCCAATCCAAGTTGAAAATCACTACAAGTTCTCATTTTCATCTCAATAATATGGGGATTCTCACCATCAAAAACTTCATAAACAGTTACTGCCTCCGATTTGCCTTTAGCCCTCACCCTATTAATAATGCGGGTGGCATAATGCGATGCATCATCCAAATTTTCGTAGGTGTATTGAGAAATGAGTAACGCCACTCCATACCTTTTTGTCATCCCTTCAATGCAAGACGCTAAATTCACAGCATCAGAAATCACCGTGCCATCCATGCGATTTTTTCCCCCCACCGTGCCAAGCATCAATGATCCTGTGTTCAAACCAATACCAATTGAAATGGGCTTATATCCAGCCATTTCGCGCCCTTGATTATATTTAATCAGTCTTTCTAACATGCCAATTGAAGCACGCACAGCATCATCAGCTTTTGGAAATAATGCCATAATCGCATCACCAATATATTTATCAATAACGCCATGATGTTCATAAATAATGGGAACCATTTTGCTCAAATAACTATTAAGAAAATTAAAATTTTCCTGCGGTGTCATTCGTTCTGATAGAGAGGTAAATCCCCTGATATCAGAAAACAAGACAGTCATTTCTTTTTCTACTTGATCACCGAGTTGAACTTGAGTGATGCTGGGTTTATCTAATAGATTTAAAAATTCCTCAGGAACAAAACGTTCATAAGCGCGATTGAGCGCTGCTAATTCCTCCTCTTTTCGCTGACGCTCGGCAATTTCTAACTGTAGTTGTTCATTCATCTGTTTGATAGCGGTTTTATTGAACTCAAGCGTTATTAAGTCACGGTAACATCTTAAACCAGCCACCGTTGTAACAAACAGCTTATTTGGCATCATTTCGAGTTTAAGCTTATAATCATTAATATCATAATTAATGATAACAGACTCCTCAGGTGCATCATTTGGTTGCCCAGTGCGGAGAATGATACGCACAAGTTTATTTTGTAAAGTGTCACGAATATATTTAACAAGCTTTAAACCAGAATCTTTTTCTTCCATCACCACATCTAAAAAAATGAGAGCAATATCAGAATGCACTTGTAACAAGGATTTTGCCTCTTCACTGGAATAAGCCGACAAAAAGGTAATTGGTTTTCCTTGAAATTTAAAATCCTCTAATGCTAACTGTGTTAGGTTATGAACTTCAATTTCATCATCAATAACCATGACTTTCCAAGAAGTGATGATTGGATTGATAAAATATTGTTCATTGTTCTCCAACTTGCTCATTTATGATGCCCCATCTGTTTCAAATAGAAAATTCCAACACATCAACTTTACCCTGCTCACAGCATTTCAAATAAAATTGCGCCACTTTATCGTCAGCGTACACCTTCAACATTTGCTTGAAACATTGTTTTGCCAATGAAAATTCTTTTGATGAATAATGTATTAACCCATCCTGAAGGAATGCCAATGTTTTCTTTTTTAAATCAATAATATTGGGTGGATCACTATCACAAATTTCATAAATCATCACAGCTTTTAATTTGCCTTTGACTTTGATTTTACCAATAGGGCGAATAACATATCGAGAAGGTTCTTTTAAACGGGAATAGGTATTTTCTGAAATCAATAACGCAGCATCATACATTTTGGTCATATTTTCAACGCGAGAGGCTAAATTCACAGCATCAGCAATCACCGTGCCTGCCATGCGATTTTGCCCACCCACCATGCCCAACATGAGTTTGCCCGTATTAATTCCAATACCAATTTTGATCACAGGGCGTCCTGGGCGCCCTCTGGAACAATTATATTCATCCAATGTCTTTATCATAGCAAGCGCAGCTTGCACCGCCGTATCCGCATTGTTTGGAAACAGTGCCATAATCGCATCACCTATGTATTTATCAATAACGCCCTGATGTTTATCAATAATTGGAACCATTCGGCTCAAATACCCATTGATGAAATTAAAATTGTCTTGCGGTGTCATTTCTTCAGATAAAAAAGTGAATTCCCGAATATCGGAAAATAAAACGCTCATTTCTTTTTCAACTTGATCACCTAATTGAATCTCAATCACACTTTGCTTGCCTAACATACTTAAAAATTGACGGGGGACAAAACGTTCAGACGCTTCATTAAAAGCAATGAGTTCTTTCTCCTTTTTCTTACGTTCGGCAATTTCGTGTTGCAGTTGTTCATTCATTTTTTTCAAAGCCACTTTATTGGATTCCAGTATGATTAAGTCACGATAACATCTTAAGCCTGAGATAGTTGCCGCAAATAACTTGTTTTGTGTTAATTCCAATTTGAGCTTATAATCATTAATATCATAATTTATAATAACGGAGCCTTCTGGCGCTTCACCGGGTTGCCCGGTGCGAAGAATAATACGCACAAAACGATTTTGTAGAGATTCACGAATATACTTGACGAGTTTTAAACCTGAGTCGTTTTCCTCCATCACAACATCTAAAAAAATGAGCGCAACGTCAGAATGTGCTTTTAATAAAGACTTTGCTTCTTCAGCTGAATAGGCAGATAGAAAAGCAATTGTTTTTTCCTGAAAGACTAATCCCTCTAAAGCTAATTGCGTCACTTCGTGAACTTCTTTTTCATCATCAACAATCATGACTTTCCAATAATCAAGGCTAGAATCCTTCTCTTCATCATCCTCGTCAGCCAAAACGAGTGCGTCATTTTCATGCATGTTCATAATCATTCATCAAAGATTTGAAATGGCAAATTGAGAATAAATGTTGTTCCAACACCCACTTTGCTTTCGCAGCGAATTGTCCCCTTTAATTTTTGTGTGACTAAATTATAAACAACATGTAACCCTAAACCGCTTCCCCCTTGAACACGAACAGTCGTGAAAAAAGGATCAAAAATTTTGTTCATATTTTCCGTGGGAATACCACATCCGTTATCCTGATACTCAAAAATTAATTGCTCAGAATCACGGCGAATATCAAAACACATTTTTCCAGCCTCACCTTTTTGGTAGGCATGTTTTATGGAATTCATCACGAAATTGGTTATGATTTGTGAAAACGCGCCTGGATAGCTGTTGATTTCAATTTGTTCATCTCCATTAACCGTAACGCTATGTCGCGTTTTTTTCAGGTGGGGGGTTAAGTTGACTAGAGTATCTTCAACATATTTTTTCACCCTAAAAGTACGTTTTTCAAGGTGGGTTTGATCAACAGCCACTTGCTTAAAACTTTGCACTAATTCACCAGCTCGCTCTATATTATTTAAAATGAGACGGCTACTGTGCAGGGCTGTGTCAAAATAGGCTTTTAAGGCGGAACCTTTTAACTGTTTGTTATCATAAGCCTTTGCCACCGTTTCTGTTTTGTTGGCTAAAGTGGAAGCCGCCGTTATCCCAATGCCAAGCGGTGTGTTGATTTCATGTGCGACACCAGCCACTAATCCCCCTAAAGAAGCCATTTTTTCCGATTCAATTAATTGGGCTTGTGTGGCTTTCAGATCGTCTATGGCTTCAGAAAGTGCTTGAGTGCGCTCTGTCACTTTTTCTTCTAGTTGAGTGTAAAGGGTGGCGTTTTCAATTGAAATGGCAATTTGTGCCGAAAGCATATTTAAGACTTGCAAACGATCAGGCGTAAAGGCTCCTGTCGCAAGATTGTTTTCTAAATACAAAATGCCCATCAGTTGGGTTTTGTTCAATAATGGAGTACATAAAATAGATTTGGGTTGTTGGGTTTTGATGTACTTATCTTGATTAAATTGTTTATGATTGACTGCATCATTGAGGATAATATTTTCTTTGGTATGAACCACGTAATTGATGATGCTGGTTGGTAGAGAATCTAAAATATCAACCGTTTCCACTTTAACTTCATCTTGTCCTATCAAACCCGCGGCGCCAATGAGCCATTGCCCATTCCTCTCATGAAGCAGAAATCCCCGTTGTGCGCCGGCATTTTCAATGACTATTTTCATCATTTTCGCCTTAAGTCGTGTGAATTCTATTTCCCCTGCAATGGCTTGTGATGCTTTGAGCACACTGACTAAATCTAAGGCACCAGAGTTCGTTTGCGCTTTGTAATTGGAAAGACTGAACGTCGTGCTAACAGAAGGTTTCGATAATTTAAAACAGAGTTCTGGATAGCGTTTTTCCAAGTCTTTAACTTTTGCGCGTGCTCCCCAACGTGAGTAGGCATTATGGGCTTCGTGCAGATAGTGAAGCGCTAAACGCGACAATCCTTTCTTCATAAAAAAAAGGCCTGTTAATTCACAAGCCAACGCTTCTTCATTGAAATATTCATTTTCATGTGCTAAGGCAATGGCTTTGTCATAATGTTTTCTGGCTTTTTTATCTTGCCCCAACACGCGGGCTCGTTCAGCCTCAACTAACTCAAATTTGTGTAAAAAATTCATGGGAGCATGAAACGCCCATTTTTTCAGCTTTTTCTGGTTTTTCGCTACCTTTTTAAGAAAGTTTTTTTGTTGTGCATGCTTATTACATACACCATAGCTATCATGACACAGCGCCAACCGGGCTAAGGAGTCGTAAAAATAGAATACAGACCAAACTAGCGATGCGGTTACACCATCCAAATATTTTTCAGCCATTGTGGCATTTTTTACTGCTTGTGAATAATCTTGAAATAGGTAACAAAGAATCAGTTTATTGCAATAAACGTGGTAAATTGGCTCTATATTTTTATCTTCAAGATAAAGTGGTAGCATTTTTTCTTCGTCATAACCGCTTAAATGACACGGTTTGTCCGTTTGTTCCAACAAATTCAAGATGACTTGTTCATAAATTTTTTGCAATCTCTCGATGTTCAAGTTAGTAAATAAAAATATTATTAAGTACTAATATAGGAAAC
>CAYFOB010000329.1:579-5256 GCA_964344525.1 uncultured Thiomargarita sp. | reverse complement strand
CTATCTGAAAACTCAGGAAAAAAATGGGAGGTGACGTTAAATAATTATATTATTCAATAATTTACAATAAAATTTCTACTGCAAATTTTATGGTGACAGTAACGAAAACACACCATTGAAAGCATTTTTATCATGAGGGGATATAGTGATCCTAAATGATTTGTGGATTTCGAGAAACCAAGTTTTTTCAAAAAACTTGGTTTCTGGCACCGTTAAAATTTACAATTCATTAAGGATGCCTATAAAATCAGTCAAATTTGTAAATCTCCGTAGAGAAGTTTCCGGAGTTTTCAGTGAACTACGCTTGTTACTGCAACCTTCGAACTACGATTGGATAGCTAAATACCATAACCACAAATACGATTAAAAGAAATTTAGAAGATACAAAGTCTATTAGAGCAGGAGCATCCAACAATACACCAATCTCAATTAACAAACCCCAAAAGATAATAGCAATCATATAGCATGCAAGCAAAGTTTTTATGATATGTTTAACAGGATGACGTCTTTGAATGATAGATTTTTTTTTATTTATAATAATATATATAAACAAAAGAAGTATCAACCAAAACAGAAAAAATAAATGTGAAAAGAAAAAATATCCATTAATAAATTCCATTAAGATGGTTACCACAAGAATAGCTATAGAAAGCAACAAAATAAATATTATCTTTTTGTTCATTTTTTCCACCTACAAGGTTAAGTGCTGTTTACCTAAAGGTTTAGGTTATTTCTTAATCAAAGTACCGCTTATCGCAGATTTTGAAAAGTATTTTATAATCAGTTAACTGATTATAAAATACTTTTAACAGCTATTTAAAAGCTTTGTGTGTAACATCAGTTAATAAGTACTGAACCATAAGTTTTCGGGTATATTGGAGTCCAAAATTTATTTTGGGAAAGGGCACTTCCAAAATAAATTTTGGACTCCAAAAAACCGGAAAATTTGTGCTTCACTACTTAATACCAATTTTGAGTTAAATTTCATCTGATTTTTAAATCAATTCACCTGCGTTTTTCCAAAAAACTTGGGCATCAATTAACACGTTTTTCAACTCAAAATTGGTATAATACTTGTGATAACCAACAGAACCCTAAATCTCCTCTTGAGAGTAGAAATATCGATTTTCACAAGATTTTTTACAGCAAGAATTTTTTTTGCTTACTAACTGATGTTACGCACTGTCGTTCCAAGCACCACGCAAAGCGGGGCGAAGCACTCCAATTGAATTTTTTTTCGTTCCAAGCTTTGCTATGCAAAGGAACAAGGCTGCGTAACATCAGTTACTAATAAAGAGCCTCACTCGTGTGGGTTTTCATGTGAAAAACTGTTGTACATCATTTAGCTGATAAATAAACAAAATGCGAAATGCTTGTACGGAATGTCGGTTATAAATAATTTCACTTCCATTTCCAAGTGCATCCCAAGTTTTAGTTAAGTGATCATATTCAATTAATAAAATTTACACACTTGACGCCGTAACGCCCTTTTTCAATAGAAAAGGGCTCTGCCAGGGGCTACTCACCACCGCCTATCGCATCGAACTGGCTCGCAGCGTTGTTCTCTAAATTTATGAACCAATTCTTTTATATTTTCAGGAAAAACCCAATTAATTTCTAATTTTTGGCTTTCTATTAATTCGTAAAGTTCTAGTATTAAATCACTTAATATTAGAAATATTACTTCATTTTTGTTCTCAAAATTTTCTACAAAAAAACTACCTCCAAGTTCAATAAATTCTACATCTCGTTTTCCAACTTCTTTCTCATTATCTAGCAATCTTGGAGGAATATAGTGCATAAGTTGAGAGAGCAAAAATGCTGAGTTGTTAAAAATTCGCTTGTACCAAGGCATTTCAAGAAGATTACGCAACCATGGTAACCCCATTAAAAGCATGTGATGATAAATTTGAGATCGTTTCACATTATTAACATTCATAAGTAATTATCTACTTTTGTCTAAGTTAGTGGTTAATCTCACAGTTTGGGCATTCAAAAACGAGAATTTAAAAATTGAAAAAGCGAGCGAAAAGCACGTCATATATAGGTGGCTGTCAAAAATGCTGTCAAAAAAGGTAATGGTGCAGAAAATTTTGCCATTTTAAGGCATCTCGCTTTAAATTTGTTGACCTAAATTTTTCTGCTTTTGGTCACCAGGTACCAAGGAAGAAATTTTCTATTTATACTTAAAATATGAAAAAATTATTAAAATAAAAATATATTTCAATTAGTTATATACATAAAACCAATACATTATCAAGACATAGATTTTCAATATACAAACAGTGATTTTTTCTAATTGTAAGTAGAAAATTGAAGATAAAATGGCAATAATTGCAAGCAATATGCTTAATAACCAAACAATCAAATTTTTATAAGGTTGGTATAATGAACGAATTGGATTGGAAATAATACTCATTGTCAGCAAGGTGACCATAAGTACAGCGATAGACATTTGAAATATAAAGATTCCTTTTGGAGGAGTGAGATAATCTAGCCAGATCATAAAAAGTCCAATTTGTTATGCAACGCGGTGGAAGGATAAAAACTAAAAAAAAGCCTCCAAATTGTTAAGCTTGGAGGCTTTTTTATTGCCAGATTAAATCAATCCAACTCATCCGTTTTAAACGTTAGAACTTAGGTAAAAGCCCGGTTCTACGAAAAAAACGTGTTCCTACTGTTCTTGAACACGGCTCTTTAGCTATTTCTAATCGCAATACGACATTATCTACATACAAGATTTTCACTTGAACTCCTGAGCTAAGGATACCTTCTATTTCATCCGTTTGATCGCCTTTGCTACCAGAAGTGAAGCATTTAAAATATTTAAAATTTTGTTCATTAACAACAAAACTTTTATTGTGGGGATCAAAATCTGTTAGAATACCTTTAAGAATCTCATATTCTCCTTTTTTCAAGGAGTCGGCAAAATGCCACCAATGAGAATTTATTATTTTTAGAATAACAAAAAATGTCAATAAAAAGGCAAACAATATATACCACTTAGAAGATTTTGCAATTCCTTTTAAATGTGACTTATTTCCCACACAATGAAACAGGATTGCTGGAATACTGCTAAATAGGAATATTATTATTATTCCCAATACAAAAATCCAACATTTATACCTTTCATTCAAAATATCAAATACAAGTTCATATTCCAAATTATATATCTCCTTGTAGGTAGTGCCAGCATCCCACACATATATAACTGATGTTACGCACTCTCCTTCACTTATCACATAGCGAAGGGGCAGCTATGAGTGGAGTGATGGGAACCTCCGTGCGTAACATCAGAGTGTAAGTTAAAAAAGCCGTTCCCAACTACAAAAGATCAAACAAAGTCTATCAACAGCTTGAATTATAGTAATCCTATTTGATTTGTGGAATGGACATGATACAATTATAAAAAAATAATTTATTTTCATTAAAGAATTTGTTTTTGACACAAACTGGAAACACTTATGTTAAATTTAGAAGAGATTATAGCCAATTCTAAAGACACCCGAGAAGTGAAAAGAGCTTTGGCTGTAAAAATGATTGTTCAAGGATTTGAAGGATATCAAATAGAAGGCATTTTGCAAGTAAGTAGTTCCTTTATCAGCAAGTGGAAGTTGATTTATGAAGCTGAAGGAGCGGAGGGTTTGTTGTTGAAGTATATTGGTAAAAAAAGTTATTTGGATGAAGACTCTAGACAAGAAGTGATTTCATTTCTTAAACAAAAAAAAACTTTTAGTGTAGAAGATTTAAGAGATTATTTGGAAGAAAAATATCAGGTCATTTATAAGTCGAAACAGTCCTATTATAAGTTATTAAAAGAAGGAGGCTTAAGTTGGAAAAGAACCGAAAAAGTGAACCCTAAACGAAATGATGTAGTTGTTGAACAAAAAAGACAAGAAATCCAAAACATTTTGCGAGAAAAAAAAGAAGAAATAGAATCAGGAAAATTGGTAGTTTGGATAGCTGATGAATGTCATTTATTATGGGGCAACACCATCGGCTATGTGTGGGGGCGTAAAAACGAAAAAGTAGAGGTTCCAATAGTCAATCAAAAAGAGCGTCAAACTTATTATGGTGCTGTGGATTATTTGACAGGGCAATTTTTTTTAAAATCTTATCCTCAAGGAAATGGAAACTATACCGTTTCATTTTTAAAAGATTTGTTTGAACAGCGACCAAAATCTAAAATGTTATTGATTTGGGATGGAGCCACTTATCACTTCGGTCCAGAAATGCAAAATTATTCTTGCTGTAAAAAATCCTGTGAAAACCTACACACCCCTAAATCCCCTAATCTGAGTGGACTTTTAAATTAAACAATTTCAATGACTTACAAGTCCATTCAGATTAGGGGATTTAGGGGTGTGTGGACTGTCACAGGATTTTTTACAGCAAGAAAAATTTCCTACTGTAAATTTTTTGGTGATGGCAACGAAAACACACATCCCAAGCACTGTACCGAAGAGGGGATAAAATCCATCAAATTTGTAAATTTTATCTGATCTCTTGATGTCTAGGGCTTAAACGCCATCACCAGAAAATTTACAGCAAGAAATGATGTGCAAAACTTAATGAAACCTGTTTACCCACATGAGCGATTTTTTAATCGCCTAATATGGCCACCACACTTATGGATGTATATTTGTTAAGTTTGGTAGCTCATTGTAAAGTTTTATT
>CAYFOB010000329.1:0-569 GCA_964344525.1 uncultured Thiomargarita sp. | reverse complement strand
GGGCCCTTTTTACTTTGAGAAAGCACGCCATACGCATTTGTTTGGCAATTGTTTGTTAATGAAAAACGGCCAAGCGGTTTACCAATTTGCAGCAATTTATTTACTTTATCTTCATCAACATTTGGAATTGTTTTGCAACTGGCGCCTTTCCTCTCTTTACTATCACCACTATGATCATTCCAATAGATCTTAGTAATATATGGAGCCTCATATTGTTCACCAGGATTATCCACATTACCGCCAACACCAACTTCTTTGGTATCAGTTTTAATCCACCAATGGTCAACCAATCCAAAAGCAATTTCCGCAGGCGCTATACATAATTGGACTTCTAAGCCTAAAGGATCAATCCAGTAAAGCGGATTTTCGCCAGCGTATGCATATGTATTCAATCCGCCATTCAATCCAATAGGATCAACCGACAAATACCTTCCTGTCCCCGGATCATAAAACCGATGCCAATTATAATGCAGCGCGTGTAGGGTGGATCGCGGAGCGTCATCCACCTCCGTTTGGTGGATGACGCTCCGCGATCCACCCTACGCTTGCTGATCCATTTCAGCTTCATC
>CAYFOB010000328.1:3984-5257 GCA_964344525.1 uncultured Thiomargarita sp. | reverse complement strand
TTTTCTGAAAAGGTAAAGAGTCTTCTCTCATTTTTTTCCAAAACAGCCTCTAACAATTAACTATTAAAATTTGCAAATCATTTAGAATCTTAACTTGGATCAAAAAAATTTTCCTTCCATTGGCGTAAGTATGTGTACATATTCTTATTTTTAACAGCATGTTCAGCGCTTGATGGCTGATGACCCGCATTTTCTGAAACAATAGAAACAGTAAACGTTTGTCCCACAGGCAAATTTCTTGCCCATTCTGGTGGTAGTTGCTGGCTGGTTAAATGTTTCAAAATCAAATAAGACATAATCGTATCCTCATGCTTGCACGAAGTCCTTAATAGTAATTGTAGCGAGCATTTATTGATTTTGCTATACCATAAATGGTTTGTATAAGGGTTCGAGCATAAATAATTTGCACAACTATGACAGCTAAAAAACCATTTTTCAAGAAACTTGTTTTTTAGAACCAATAAGTTATTTTTGCTCAATTCCTAAACTCAGGCACGCTCAAATAAAATTATTATAAAATGTTAAAGCTAAAAATTATAGTATTACATTAAAATAATGTTATTATTTATTGATATATAAAGTATTTTTTTATAATATAGGTTTTATCTGAGCGACTGAGGATCGTGAACTATACTGTTATCAACCGCTGTTGCGCTTCCCGATATTTAGCCGCTGTTTTATTGACAATTTCAGGCGGTAATACCGGACCCGGTGGGGTTTTATCCCATGCCAGGGTTTCTAAATAATCACGCACAAATTGTTTATCAAAATTAGGGGGGCTGCTACCAATTTGATATTGATCAATTGGCCAAAAACGTGAAGAGTCGGGGGTCAAAACTTCGTCAATCAAAACTAATTGACCATTTTGATCAGTACCAAATTCAAATTTGGTGTCCGCAATAATGATGCCACGCGCTGCGGCATAGTCACGGGCACGGGTATAAATTTCAAGACTGACTTCGCGCACTTGCTCTGCCAAACGGTCACCAATTAGCGCACAAGTGTCTGCAAAATCGATGTTTTCATCATGTTGACCAACTTCTGCTTTGCTAGAGGGTGTGTAAATAGGTGAGGGCAGTTTATCTGCAAGTTGTAAGCCTTGTGGTAAAGTGATACCGCAAATAGCCCCACTGTTTTGGTAGTCTTTCCAGCCAGACCCCGCTAAATAGCCACGAACAATCGCTTCAACAGGTAACGGTTTGAATTTTTTCACAACAACCGCCCGTTCTTGAATTTGCTGATGTTCGGTGGACAACACGTCCACTAAAGGCAT
>CAYFOB010000328.1:2053-3974 GCA_964344525.1 uncultured Thiomargarita sp. | reverse complement strand
ATTAGGTATTATTGCTTTGGTAAAATCAAACCAAAAATTTGACAGCTTGGTCAATACCGCGCCTTTATCAGGAATAGGTGTTGGTAAGACGACATCAAAAGCAGACAATCTGTCTGTTGCGACAATCAACAAATGTTGATCATCAACAGCGTATATATCACGGACTTTGCCGCGTTGTACCAGCGGCAAGTTGTGTAGTTGAGATTCAAACAAGGGGATAGACATACCCAAATTTCCTTTGATAAACCTTTGAATAAATCCCTATTTTAGTATTATGCGATTTTTTGTGCGACAAACTATTTTACTGTTACTTACTTTATGCAATATTCTCACAGCTAACGCGGATCAGGAATTTGCCTTGTGCAAACCTTTTAGCAAAATAGCGCCCCCTCGCCCAGAATTGCCACCACCAGAGGGTAATTCTATTCAATTGTTTGCTGACTCCGCTAATGTTCAGGAAAAACTTGGCATGTCCACCTTTAGTGGCGATGTCTTGATGCAACGGGCAGACCAAATATTGAGGACACATATCGTTATCTATAACCGCAATAAAGATGTCGTTGATGCTGAGCGTGATTTTATTTTATGGGACAAAAACTTTGTTATCAGTGGATCAAAAATGCGATTGCGCCCTGAAAATAGAGGTGAAATGACAAATGCTGAATATTGGTTATTAAACCGACGGGCGAGGGGACATGCTGAAAAAATTATCCAGGAATCTAAAGATAGAGTCAATTTTGAAGATGTTAGTTACACCACTTGTGCGCCAGGTCAAGAAATTTGGCGTTTGGACGCCAACAAAATGACGCTGGATGATGTCACATCAAGGGGCACCGCCCGTCATGTGACGATACGTTTGTTGAATATACCAGTCCTTTATTTTCCGTATTTGTCATTTCCTACCGATAATAAGCGTCATTCGGGTTTTTTGGCACCCAATTTAGGCATTTCGGACGAGGCGGGGATGGAATTTAGTATACCTTATTATTTGAATTTAGCCCCTCATTATGATGCGACCCTGACACCACGTCTCATGTCTCGACGCGGTTTATTGCTGAAAACCGAATTCCGCTATTTAACTCAGAAAGCAGGGGGTCAGTTAGATTTTGAATATCTGCCTTATGACAACTCCAGGGGAGAGGAACGTGCCTCATTCTCTTTTAAGCATAATGGGCCAATTACAGCGCGTTGGGCTACAAATATTGATATCAATTATGCCTCTGATGAACGCTATTTTGAAGAATTGGGCAACAATGTCAGCATCGCAAGTCTCACACATTTGGAGCGGCGTTTTGATTTGACCTACCTCGGTAACGGCGTGTACAAACTTTTCAAACCCTGGACAAAAATCCAGCAGCCCTCCCCTATCAACGTTTGCCACAATTTTTATTCAAAACGACTGTGCCCGAAAAAAATCGCAAGTTTAACACCGGACTACAAGCAGAATTGGTGCGCTTTGACCGTGATACCAGCGTGGTTAAAGGTCCAATTGGAGAGCGTGTTGATATAAAATCTCTCTCCAGTTTTCCTTGGCGCACCCCGGGCACATTTATTACGCCAAAATTGTCGCTGCTTTATACCCACTATGATTTAGAAAGTACAACGCATAGGCGCTTTTTATCTCGCTTTAGCATTGATAGTGGCTTAGTTTTGGAACGTGAACTGGAAGGGGGGGAGAAAGGATTAGTGCAAACTTTGGAGCCCCGTTTATTTTACCGCTATACCCCATATAAAGATCAAAGCGATATTCCGGTTTTTGACACTGCGCAATATGACTTATCATTTTTCCAATTATTTCGTGAAGATAGCTTCAATGGTCCGGATCGGGTTGATGATGGACATCAAGCGACTTTTGGGCTGACTTCGCGTTTTTTGGGAAGTCACACTGGAATAGAACATCTACGAGCCAGCATTGGACAAA
>CAYFOB010000328.1:0-2026 GCA_964344525.1 uncultured Thiomargarita sp. | reverse complement strand
CTACTCAACCGGAGGACACAAAACATTCTTCCAACATTATTCTAGAATTAGCCGCGCCATTTGCACAAAATTGGCGGGCTTCATCAACTCTCCAATGGAATCCACACGCCAATAATACGGAACAGTCTGTGCTATATGTACGTTATCACCCTGATTCAGAACGGGTTTTTAATTTCTCTTACCGTATGCGTGAAAATTCCTTAGAACAAACGGATTTGTCTTTTCATTGGTTATTAAACTCGCATTGGAATATCTTAGGACGTTGGAATTTTTCACTACCTGACGAAAAAACCTTAGAAACCTTTGTTGGTTTAGAATACAACAGTTGCTGTTGGGCTGTGCGTGGCGTTGCGCGACGTTACTTGAATGATATTGAAGGTAGTGGTTATTTAAATGGTTTTTTCCTGCAATTCCAATTAAAGGGTTTGGGTGGAATTGGCAAAAAAGCAAATACGTTTTTAGAAGAGAGTATTCCAGGCTTCAATGACCATTTTTAGCACACTCTAAACCTGTCAGGTTTTTTTTAATACCTGACAGGTTTTCGGAAATGATTTTTATGAAAAACTATAATTAAGCATACTTTTCCTCATAAGTCGTCAACATTAAGTCAAATTGCGCTAAATCAAATTGACGATGTTGACGATAGTCTTCTGCACATCCAATACAAATACGCATCAACCCGCTACCACTGGCATTATCAACGTAGAAAAATTCAGTATCAGCAGGCCAATATTGCTTGCATTTCGTGCAACGCATTTCCAATCCGAGATCAGTATGAAGATATTTGCCATTTTCCAAACCTTGCCTAAATGCTTTAGGTTTGGGAATTGGACAATAATGCTCCTTCTTAAGTCCTCGAAGTTGTGAAAGCGATTTTTTTGATTTCCGTTTTATAGTAGGCATTTGATTTCCTCACTGAGTAATAAGGTAATATGGAAGAAAATCAAATCCCCCAATGAGCGATTTGAAATTACTGTTGAATTCTAAACAACCACCATATCTCATTATGAAATTACTGAAAAAAACACTTGAAAATAAAACTGACCTCGCACAATTTAAACCTTTTTGTTTGGGTCAAGAGAATATTTCCGAAAAATTTCAATTAAGTCAAAAATTTTATGGGCGTGAATCAGAAATAGAAACTTTACTTGCCAGCTTTGATAAAGCTTGCCAGGGGACAAGCACACTCATGCAAGTCACCGGTTCGTCAGGTATGGGCAAATCCACATTGGTTAAAGAAATTTACAAGCCCATTACTAAAAAATGTAGCTATTTTATTGCGGGCAAATTTGAGCAATTTCAACGCAATATTCCCTACAGTGCCATTGCAGATGCTTTTCGGGATTTGGTACGCCAGCTACTCACAGAAAGTCAAACACAATTAGTTGAATGGAAAAAAAAAATATTGGCAGCAGTGGGTAACGATGGACAAATAATGACGAAGATGATTTCTGAAATTGAAATGATTATTGGGACACAACCGCCATCGCCAGAATTATATCCAAGTAGCGCGCACTTTAACTTAGTTTTCCAAAACTTTGTCGGTGTTTTTTGCCAACCAGAACGCCCCCTGGTGATTTTTTTAGATGATTTACAATGGGCAGATTCGGCCAGTTTGCAATTGATGACACTAATAATGGCGCAAAACCAATATCTATTTTTAATTGGCGCTTATCAGGATGAAACGACTCATCCACTGCGGTTGACGTTAGAAAACATGCAAAAAATGGGAATCAATACCAAAATCATTACCCTTTCCCCTTTAAGTTTGCCCCATATTAATCAATTCATTGCAGATACTTTAAGCAATGCACTTGAAAAAACGTTGCCACTTGCACAATGGATCCAAAATAAAACGGGCGGTAATCCTTTTTTTATGGGGGAATTTTTGAAAACCCTGTACGCGAAAAAATTATTAAAAATTAGCAACACTTACCTCACCCCCCCTCCCTCTCCCATGACTTTGGAGCAAGTTAGAGGCTGTTTTGGAAAAAAATGAGAGAAGACTCTTTACCTTTTCAGAAAA
>CAYFOB010000327.1:0-5272 GCA_964344525.1 uncultured Thiomargarita sp. | reverse complement strand
TTTTTTGTGCCAAAAATTATGCACGATACCTCGGACGTGAAACGAGTCGCACAGCCGCATCTATCCAATGATCTTTTGGATACTTTTGTTGAGTGCGATTAAACTTTGTACGCCCTGAGCTCCAAAAGCTCACTGGCAAGCCAAATTGTTTTAAGGCATTACCAATCGCATAGCGTGTCGCATTAACCGCTGCTGTGTCCTTCAAGGATTTTTTGGTTTGTGCCTTAATCTTTTTTAGGATATTAGGCTTACGTTTCAAAAAATTCTCAATTAGCTTATTGCCTTTTTTTTCGTTGCACTTTCGGCAAGCAACAGCCAAATTGGATACACGATTGCTGCCACCTTTACTTTTTGGTTGAATATGTTCAATCTCTAAAGGCACGTTGATTGCACCACAATAAGCGCATTGACGCCCCCATTTTTCTAGCAAGTATTCGCGGACTTCGTAACCAGCTAATTCGCCTTGTTGGTATTCCACACCAGACACTTCAGGATTCTGCATCTTTTGTGTGTCAAACCTGACAGTCTCAACAACAATGCTGGTAATAGGGATTAACCTTTGTAGGCGTTTGGCCCAAGTTTCAACATTAAACACACGGCACTTTAAAGACGGTGGTAACCAACCTATCGGCCGCCGACGGTTATTAAAGCGAGCCGGACGATAACGTGTTTTACGGTTGCGTCTTGCCCGTCTATTTGCTCGACGGCTTTCCAAGTCCTTTTTAATCTTCTGACCCCGATGTTCCAAATTGGCCCCAAAAACGATTTCTAGCCCACGCTCAAAGTGCCCGACAAGAGCAATGCCCGTGGTTTTGCTACCAGGATCAAATTTCAACTCAACTGGTTGTACATCGCCACCCACCCTATCTGTTAAGATAATGGTAAATGGATAACGTTTGTAAACAGCCGCTCTACCTTTTGTTAATAATTCCCGTGCCCTTGCTGGATGGCAAGGCATCAAGGGTTTCTTTTTTGAATCTAAAACAAATACTTTTTGCATAATGAGTTACCTCACTCCACTGGCGTGGGTCAAATTCACCTCGGCAATGTTATAAGGCGGTTTGTATGTTAGTTGCACGGCCTTCAAACCCCTAGAGCTGTTTAACAACTAACCGCAGAGTCCGTAACTGGTGAAGCATCACAGAGTGCCTATATATTCGCCTCTAACGTGGTGATTGAACACCTAGCCTGGTCAACTGGGCTTTCAATCCGAAGATTTCAAGCCCCTAAGTCCCGAAGGGCTTAGGGGTTGTTGACTACTGATGATTCCTTCAATTTTCCAATGACGAACATGTTGACCACCAAATTCTTTATGGGACCAACCTTTAACCCAAGGTTTAACCATAAATGGCGTATTTGAAAAATACAGAGGTATAATGAACGCTTCAGTTTCGGTTAGAATTTCTTCTGCACGGCGATAAAGCTTTTTGCGTATTGCTGGGTTTGAAATTTCTTGCGCCTTTTCGACGATCTTTGCAAACTCAAGATTATCCCAACCAATCCAATTAATCCCTTTCTGAGGATGAAAAACATCATGCAACCAAAAATTGGCATCAGGCTGGGGGGCGCACCAACTCATACGAAAAATATGCGGCGTGGTGGCTACTTTGAGGATATTGGTGTAGTACCCAAAGTCAACAGGATGTATGTCAACATCAATATTCAAATAATATTTCAGCATTGTTTTGATACCTTTAGCCGTTTTCTGATGACGCTCAGAAAAATTATGTACCAATATCAATTTTGGAAAATCCTTGCCATTTGGATAACCAGCTTTTGCTAACAAGGCTCTTGCTAAAATAGGATCAAAATGAATACCAACATTTTCTGTTGGCTCTACCGCGCCAAAAACAGGGGGTCTGGTAAAAGTCATTGCCGGCGAATGTTCTGCGTTGATAACAATGTCAATCAATGTTTTTTTGTCAATAGCAGCAGCAATGGCTTTACGAACCAAGGGATTATCCATTGGAGCCCGTCGAATATTGAAACCATACCATTCTGTGCAAAATCGTGGCTGTATCTGTTTTTCCTTACGCAAAATGGGGTCCGATTTAATATCGGACAATTCTGATTCTGGCACTGTGAGATAGGTGTCTCCCCCAATGATATCCAGCTCATCTTTTTTATACATGGCAAAACCTAAAGAGCTGTCAGGGACAACACGGTAATGCACTTCGGAAATTTTAACCTGATCAGCCTCATAATAATTGGGATTTTTTTTCAAAATTAAGAAACTGTCTTTTTTCCATTCGACAAGCTGATAAGGACCATTGGTTTGAATATGCGTTGGATTTACCCAGTCATCTTCATGCTGTTCAATGGTTTTGCGTGGTAAGGGGGCATAAGTCCAAAAGCCTGTTAAAACAGGAAAATAAGCCGCAGGCTGTTCCAATGTAAATTCAACGGTATAATCGTCAATTGCACGAACCCCTAAAGATGAAAGAGGGATATTTTCATCAACACGGATTGCCTTCGCATTTTTGAGAACAAAAAGCGTAAAGGCATAAAGAGAATCCGTTTGTTTGGCAATATTGCGTTGAATAGCCCAAACAACATCATGGGCTGTCACCGGTGAACCGTCAGTCCACTTGGCATCTTGACGAAGTTTATAAGTATAAACGGTGCCATCTTCATTGACTTGCCAATGGGTAGCCAATTCTGGCACAACCTCATGAGTTTTCTGATCAAAATCAGTCAATCCAAGAAATAATTGCTCAACCACCTCAACTTGGGCATTTTTATAAATAAAAGTTGGGTCAAGTGTGGTGAAATTTTCATTTAAAGGCAGACGCAAATAATCAACCCGTTTCGTTTCTGCGGTTTGGGGTTGTTTTTCGTGGTTTTGTTGTTCACAACCAGTCATCATAACCACCGCTAATAGGGATGGTATCCACTTATACATTTTTGCTCCTCGTTTTGTGTTTTAAAACAGGCTATCAATATCATCCTCAGACTTTTTAACAATGGGCTTGACTTCAATTTCTATCCGCCGATTCGTTGCCAAAGCCTCTTCTGATTTATCCCGCACAAAGGGCCGTTTAGAACCATGGCCAAAGATTTTCAGGCGTGTTTTTGAAATGCCCCGCTGTGCTAAGGCAGTGGCGATAGCTGCAGCGCGTTCTTGTGACAATTGCAAATTGCGCTGATCACTTTCAGCCGCACCGGTATTCAAAAATCTTCGTCTGTCAGTGTGTCCATGTATATTAATGATTTGCGAATCCTGGGTTTGTTGCAATGCAGCAACGATTTCATCAAGTTGCTGGTTTGCACCTGCACCTAAAGTGGCTTTTGTGGTATCAAAAGACAAATTGGAGAAAGCGTATATTGGCTGCAATTCGACCTGACCCAATTTGCAATAAAAAAGTCTTTCTTTCAGGCGTTGGTAACGCTCAGAATGATATAACACCAGCAAATTTTCTTGATCAATGACCTTATCTTTCTCGCTGAAAGTCAAACGATCATCTTCCAACAAGCTTATTATTTGCTCTTTGGCAGTCTCGTTGATTTTGCAGACGTGTGAAAAGGCTTCCAGGCTGAGGAGAAAACGCTCCTGTTTGTAATAAGTCACCCCCAATCCATACCAACTTTGCAAAAATTTGGGATGCAACTTAAGGGCTTGTTTATAGCGGTCAATAGCCTCAGCATATTTGCCTTGCTTGTTAAAAATCGAACCTAAGGCGTAATGACCCGTTACATTATTATAACAAATATCCAAGGACTTGTAAAATAACAATTTTTGTTGAGAAACGTCCCCCCCTTGATGATACAAATAAAAGGCATTTATCAATAAATCTGTGGCATAATCGCAATTCTGCTCAGCCAAGCTTGGTTGAGACAAACTGAGTGCAAATAACGCCCCCCAAAAAAAGCGAGTGTTTGACATGAATATCTCCAAGATGAATACAAACATTTTTATAAAAACGATTAATAATAATAGCAATTTACAAAAAAAAGCAAATTGGCAGGAATTTGATTTTCCCCCAAAATTTTAATAATTATCAACAATAAACTGAAAAATACCAAGCACTTTGTTAAGTTCACTGATATAATATCTCTTGTTATCCACGAAGATGATATTATCTTCTAACTTTAAAAATTGCCAATCTTCACCTGTCGTAACACAACCATAAATGATCTCAATTTCGTTACCTTCATTCTGATTAAATATTTTAGCGCCCATCATTTGTGCAATACATTGCCCTAATCCTTCTTTTATATCATTTTTTTTCGCTTCAAGTAGGGAAAATATTGGCGCTTGCATTGTTGAAGAAATTGGACCTTTTGATAAAATAAAATCACATTCACCTTTGAGTCCTTTTTGCTCATCAACATCCAATCTTTCTCCTGAAAAAATGGAAAATTTATCTTGATTTCTTTTTTCGATTTCCAGCAAAATTGGGGCAATAATAAACTCTGATCTGGCTTTTTCACTTGAAGAAGAAAAAGCCAATTTTAAGCTAATTTCCAAAGTTTCTTTTAACCAATTACTTTCATCAATCTTTTGAAAGTTATTATTAAATAAATCTATTTGTTTTTCAATTAGCCCGAAAGTTGTTTTGACTTTCTTCACAGAAAAATCACTATAAGCCATTTTTTTTTATCTCCTCACTGAGGTTCCTAAATAATTTGAACTGTGATTTATGTGATTAATTGATGTTACGCACCTTTGTTCCAAATCCATGAATAACTACAAGGATTACTTTTAAGAAGGGATAAGTCAAAATCACTTCATTAAGGGGGGTTATCCTTTATTAAAAGTAATCCGTGTAGTTATTTATGGGTTTGAGAAATAGACTGCGTAACATCAGTTAATAAAAAAAAACCCTTCAGCATAACGTTTCAACTCCCGTTGATTGCTTCGTTCAAGGATACGCTATGTTGGCAGCGTCTTTAGCTGGGTCAAACTCAATTTTCATAGTTATTTTTGCCATAATGAGCAACATGGCTAAACTTTACCAATTGATCTGATTCAATATTTTGATGTTTCTCCACAGTACCATCTGGCCAATAAATCGTCAATTCATCCACCGTAGCTATTGTTCCAAGCCCAAAGTGTAAGTCAGAATGGTGTTGGGAAAGGTAGGAGCCTTCAGTACCAACTTGTGCAGTTTGTACCACTTCACCTGCGCGTACTGTGACACGAGCACCCAGGGCATGAGTATTGCCACCGCTTTGGCGCAAGCGCAATGCCAACCAATGACCATTCCCTTTTGAGGTGTTGTGGAGCAATAGGGGGGCACCACCATGCACCATGACAGCAATATCCATTTTG